>JAURNA010000286.1 GCA_030830385.1 Crocinitomicaceae bacterium
ACACTTGACTGCGCCGCTCCGCAGGTGTTCCATGGAAACAAAACCGAGGTGACCGTTCCGGAATCCTCCAGTGTTCTGCTCAGGTTTTCCGGTGCAAGTCCACGATCGCGATACGTTTCAGCAAACATCCGACCCGGAACCACAATTGCCAGGTATTGATCAGAGGCAGTCGCATTGAAAAATACGCAGGTCCCCATTGTGGTAGCGATGAGCGATCCTGTCGATCGTACAAACCGCAACAATGCTCGTGTAATCACCGCCAATAAACCGCACACTTCCATCACACCTCCGAAAACCATCGCACAGATGATCAACCAGATGGTATTCATCATTCCTTCCATTCCGCGGGACTGAAAGAGCTTGTGTACTTTTTTGTACATACTTTCATTCTTCTTCAGCATGTTGATATAGAGTGCAGAAGAAGCTTCATCAGGATTCAATTTATCCAAATAATCCTCCTCGTTGTTTGCTTTTACATCTTGATAATATTCATAATCGTCATCGAGTAACGAAACTCCCCCAAACATTGCATCCACTGTACCTCTGTAAGAAGCATAGATGTAATTGTCATTTTCGCCTGACACTTCTTTCATCACACCTCCCTGCACTGCTATCGCAACCAATCCTCCCAGAACAGTTCCCATGAAAAGAGACGGGATCGCATCTACTTTTTTAATAATCAGGAAAATTACCGCTACAGGCACCAGAAATAACCAAGGTGAGATGTAGAATTTGGATTCCAACAACCTCAATAAGTCATCGACTCCCTGACCATCAGAACCCGAATCAAGGTTAAACCCGATCACCAGAAAAAGGATGAGAGCGAGCGAAATAGACGGCACTGTCGTAAGCGTCATGTATCGGATGTGTGTAAACAAGTCTGTTCCGGCCATCGCGGGCGCCAGGTTCGTAGTATCCGAAAGCGGAGACATTTTATCTCCAAAATAGGCTCCTGAGATAATCGCACCCGCAACAAGTCCTGTGTAAATGTCCAGCACGATCCCGATTCCAAGAAGAGCCAGGCCTACGGTAGCAATCGTACTCCACGAGCTTCCCGTTGCCATTGCAACAATCGCGCTAATGACGCAGGCCGCAAACAAGAAAATGGAAGGGTTCAAAATTTTGAGTCCATAGTAAATCATGGACGGAACTACTCCCGAGATCAACCAGGTTCCTGCGAGAGCTCCAATCAAAAGCAAAATAATGATTGCAGGCAATGCCGACTGAATGCTCCGTACAATTCCCTTTTGAATCTTTTTCCAGGAGAAACCGCACATCATCCCTACTCCAACTGCAACCGCTGCCGAAACCAATAAGGCAATCTGATTGGAACCGTACGTGGTATCTTCTCCATAGATTTTAACGTTAACAACCAGCAGACAGATTAGTACAAGAATGGGTAGAATCGCCAGTAAAAAGTGAGGTGTTTTATCCTTCGACATTGTCTTGTTGTTGTGAATGGGCCAAAATTAACGATTCCTGTGAACTGATTGACGCGGATTGTAAAAGAGCAGCAGTAGCACAGGCAAAAGGGTAAGGTCGGCGATGAGTGCCACGAAGAGAGTGATGCACAAAAGCAATCCCATGTAGAACGTTCCCAGAAATCCGGAGAAAACCAGTAACAAGAAGCCAGCACAGAGAATCAGTGTTGTGAGAATCATTGCTTTTCCCGTGGTCATGTAGCTTCGTTTGAGAGCGTACAACCGGCCTTTGCCTTTCATCAATTCGTACTTGAACTTCCCAAGGAAGTGGATGGTGTCATCGACGGCAATTCCAAAGGCGATGGTAAAGATGATCGATGTGGAAGTCTTCAGTTCAATGCCTGTGAATCCCATGAATCCGGCAATCACCAAAAGTGGGATTACATTGGGAATAATACTGATGAGCAAAACGCGAACCGACTGGTATACCAAACCAATTATCAAGGCTACGATGAGAATGGAAATCCCCAGTCCTTTGACGAGGCTAACGGACAAATAACTCATGTTCTTATCGAACAAATGTGCCGTTCCTGTAATCTGATAGGTAACAAGGCCGGATTGCTCAATGGAATCCAGGAACGTTTGAAGTCTGACATTTCTCCTGCTCACTTCTTCATTTCCCAAATCTGGGAGACAACCATTGATCCGCATGATCATTTCGTTGGAATCAACGAGACTCATGATGAATTCTCCCTGTCCCGCAATTCGGAGGGCTCTTCGATACGAGCGGAGTTTTCGTTTTTTCTCGGGTAACGTAAAATAGGCTTCATCACCGCTGTGCGCACTCCGGTTCATGACTTTTACCGCCTGAATCAACGAGGAACGAATGAGAACCCCCATCGTATTCTCGACATAATCCTCCACTTTATTTACTTCCTCCAATACTTCCGGACTCCAGAAGGTTTTCGACGTGTCTTTAATGGTCACAGCCAATTCAAAAGGACGAACACCTCCATAATTTGCATCGAGGTAATTAAAATCCTGCTTCAACGGCTCTGAAGCCTTCAGGTCGTCCATTAAGTAGTTGTTTGTTTCAATTTGGAACATGAAGTAAATACACGCTCCGAAAAACAAAGGACTGAACAAAAGGATTTGTTTGCGCCGCTTCAACACAATGGAAAACCAATTGAGCAACCGTCTTTTCCAGAAATGATCCTGCTTCTCCTCGCGCACATATTTCGGTCCGGGAAACAGATAAAATAACGCCGGAAGCATTGCAAACGTGAGAATAAACGCAATGATCACGCCCACTCCCATTACGATACCAAATATCTGAATGGGCTGAACCTGCACAAAATACAGGGAAAAGAATCCGACGGCTGTCGTTACAGAAGTCAACAACGTTGCCAACCCAACCTCTCGCACAGCAACCTTAATTGCCGTAAATGCGTCCGGCTCTTCTCTTAACGCATCAAGGTATCTGGATACCAGATGAATGACGTCGGACATTGAAACCACGAACATAATAGACGGCAGAATCGTCAAAATGATGTTAATGGGTTCGTTGAATAACCCCATTAAGCCAACGACCCAAATCATTCCCGAAAAAATGACAATCTGCGGGATCATTATCCCCCACATAGACCGAAATGCGAGTGTTAGAAAAATGATGATCAGGAATGCACTTAATCCAACGAAAAGCATCATCTCAAACGACATTTTGTCGATGTAATACTTTTGGCCGATCGTTCGTCCGGCGACTCTCACCCGTTCAAAAGGAGCCTTGTCTATCAGTTTTTGAATGGACAAGATCAATTTATCACTCTTTCCCTTCGAAAGAAAATCATCGTGCCTAACGTAAATACACAAGGATTTCGCGTCTTCAGAGATGTAGTTTTTCACGAGTTCCTTCTTGCCAAAAATTCGCGTTGAATCTCGCTCGAAATCCAGATCTTCAAAATTGATGTAGAGACGACTCGCTGTAAATCCCTGGGGATAAATCAGCTGTTCCTCCAACGTTGTGATTCCCTCCGAGAATTGAACGTATTCCAGCTCGCTGATCTGCTTTGTTAACTTATCGATGTCACGAAGGAACGCTTCATTGAATACACCTTTTTCGCGTTCAACCGCTACAAGCAGAAAATCATTATCGGATTGAAAACGTGTTCTGTGCTCGTAGAAATAATCTGTTTCAGGGTCGTCTACAGGAAAAAACTTCTCGAAATCATAATCGAATTTCAGCGTGAGAATCTGCGAGAATAGAAACAAGGTGATCACGAAGACGGACCCCAATGTTATCCATACATATTTTCTAAATGATTTTCGTCCAACCTTTATCACCTCGGTTACGTTTAGGGTGCAAAGATAATGGGTTTAAAGAATTGGAAACTGCACACAACCATTCTCTTTGTAATAGTGAATAATGTGAACAATGATAAGCGTCTCTCATTTACAGAGGTTTAATGTTTTGCATCTTTTCCTTGATTCGCAATCAAAACATTTTAAATCATTTTCGAGACTTGAACACGATACGAATTCAATCTTCCGAATCACTTGTAAAAAGATAGACAACATAAAAGACTGATTGACAAACGTTCAAACCCTACATTTATACTCTGTCCTTGTCGATTATTCGCGTTATTTTAAGTATGTTTAACAAAATTTCTTCGATGAAACAAAAAATACTCTTAGTCGCAACCCTCGCTTCTTGCTTTAGCTGGGCTCAGCAGCTGGACAACACCAACGAACCAGTCATTGGTGAAGTGCAGACCATGTACGTGATGGACTCTAACCTGAACATGATGAGCGGTGTAACTGGAAGTGGTGTAACGTGGGATTATTCTGATCTCGCAGGGTTTCCCGGAATTACGCGGAATATTGAAATCCTTGACCCAACTACGACAGCACATGCTGATACCTTCTCAACTTCAACCAAAGTCTTGAAAATAGGAAACGCAATTAAAAACTACATCAACTCAACAGCTACGGAACGCATATCTCAGGGATTTGTGTACAACGAGCCTTCTTTTGGTGAGGTGATCGCAAAGTTTGAGGACGACGAGGAAATCATGGTAACTTATCCCTTTCTTCTGGGGTCTTCCCTGTCGGATACATACGGTGGTTTTCTTTATTTCGATTTAAACGGAAATCCACAAAATGAACCTGCTTTGGGGAGCGTTCGTGCATCGATTGACGGAGAGGGAACACTGATGTTGCCAAACGCTACAACATACAACAATGTGATTCGATACAAAATGATCGATACATCGCTTACTACAATTACCCTTTTCGGTGACCTTGAAATCGTTCGTCTTCAGTATGAGTACTATGATATCGCAAATAATCGTCTTCCGGTATTTACAGTTTCTCACATAGTCATCCAGCAACCCGGAGTCGGAATACCACTTACGGAACAAGTGATTGTGTTGAGTTCTGTTATGCCAACGGTAAATGCAGGGTTGGACAAAGTCGAGCCGTTTAACGTACGTGTGTACCCGAACCCAACGCGAAATTTAATCCGATTGACAGGAGGATTTGGTCCGAATGCAACAGCAGAAATTTACGACCAAACAGGTCGCTTGTTATTCTCAGGATTTGCGAATACAGGTGGAATCGATATTTCAGCATTCGAAACCGGCATGTATGTGTTGAAAGTGATCGACAAAGGAAGCTCTGTTACCCGCACGATCGTTAAACAGTAGTTCTGACTACAAACGTGAACTTCAAAACCCTGGCGTTTCGGTCAGGGTTTTTTGTTTCGTTCCCCTTGCTTTCTTGTTATATTTGAACAAGTATTTGCTTATGACCCGACTCCATACCCTTTTTTTCTTCCTGCTCGTATCAATTTCCGGGTGGTCTCAGGTAAATGAAGGCCTTACCGCAGAGGAACGCGCATACCTGTTTCATGTCGTTAAAAAAAGTCCGATTCTAAACTACAACTTCGGCCGGTATTTCGATTACACGGGTCCGGAAATAACCTTTCACAATGGTGAATTGAACTACGATTCGATCGAGCTTTTGATCATTAATAATCCGAATTTTCTGATCATTCGAAAGGAAGAAATCGCCAAGTCTGCCAAAGGACTTATCGCCGAAGCCGCCAACAAAATAGCACTGTGGGAACTCAACAAAACGTTGCAGGCAAAAAGAACGAATCCAAACGACCTGAAGGAGTATGCAAATGAATACGAGCGCTTCGAGGAGTTACTGATGGAAAAATTGCCGCCGGCTGCTCTAAAAATGAAGGATGATCGTATGCGACCTCATCCGAAATTGGATCAGGTCATGAATCCGGCGCTGGCCTTCAACGACAAATACGCTCACCTGGAATCCATGCGCTTCCTCAAAGTAAACGATCAGAAACAAGTACTGGAGGCAATCAATTACGCCATTAATACCTATGCAGCCAAGCGATCTGAAAACATTTATCGATCACTCGGTGGTGAAGCCGATGAGTACACCAATGTTTTGGTCGCAGCAGGAGATGGAAGTGGTACAACAGGACTTTTGGAAGAACGCGAAAAAGATGAGAAAGGTCGCTGGAACAAAGGCCTTCCGAAGGCAATTGGATTGTTTCCCTATCAGCTGAAAATCGACCGTCAGGAGGAAAAAAGAAAAATTGAAGAGCACGTGGAACCCATGCGATGGACGATCAACAATTTTGAAACTTCCGGAGAAAATCGGTACACGAACGTTCATTTCGATGTCTGGGGATACAACAGTGCCAAGCAAACAACCGTGGTGCTTGAGAAAAACGGGGTGTCATATCCACTATTTGGATCCGGTGAAACACGATTTCTCTCGCCGGATTCATCCTTTAGCAGCGGACAAACGTTTCAAGCTGTCATCAATGATCTCGAATCCAATAAAATGGGTACACTGTACGAGAAAATCTACGGTAAAAAAGGATACGATTACTGGATTGACTACAACACAAAGAAGAGGAACCAAACTGAGTTAAAAATCGAAAAGCGTGAAAAGGAATATTCCGATTTAGGCTACACTCCGATTACTACTTCGAGCAAACCATCGGGTAAAGTGAAACGGTCGCGAAGACGAGCAATTCAATCGGGATCTTCCACATTTGAGGGGCATCCAACGACGAATTCAAACAAAAAAGAACGCAAAAAGCTGCAAAACGAAATTGTGTACCTCTATGGTCTGTTTGAGGATTACAAGCGAAAAATCGCGGAACTTGAGGAAAAAAAACAGGCAGCAAATGACCTTATGGCTACCTACCAGCGACGGCTCGATGTATACAAAGGACTGATCGGGCACAACTGGGCATCTTTCACAGAAGAAGACGGGCTCTATCTTTTTGAAGATTCCAGCACCTTCGATCTGGAAACCCAGGAGTTTCAATTCAAGCCTACAAAGCAGAAAGAAGAATTTGAGGTACGTTTGATTGCCATCCCGTTCTCTGCTCTTTCCGACCAGGCAGATGAAGTGATGCTACATATGAACATCATGGATGCCCTTCCGGACTACGATGCCCGGATTAATTTGCAGCTTCAGGATGTGTTTGAATCGGATCAATGGGATTTGCCGGGAAAATTATTTCAAGACAAAGACAGTGTTGCATTGCAGGTGTTTTTTGAAGGTCTTCTGAGCAAAAAAGCAGACTTTACAATCATTGCACGCGGTCAGGGAGTTGGAAAGTGGAACGGTGCCAAAGTAATCGATGATCTGTATCCGAATGAGTTGCCTCGGTATCCGGGAAATGCATCTGAAACCAAAATGGACAGTGCTTTTCTCCTGCTTAGAAAGTCTGAAGTCATAATTCAAATAAAAAGAAACATCGTACTGGAAGTCAATTCATTTACAGATCCGGTTCAATCTTCTATTGACGTCAACTCATCCGAACTTGCAGCGTTGATGTCGCGTTACAAACTGACCAAAAATGACATTCTTTCAGCGCACCGCACCGCAGCAATTA
>JAURNA010000287.1 GCA_030830385.1 Crocinitomicaceae bacterium
ATAACATTATGGTCTAGAGCGCGTCTGGGCAATACTCTATTGAGTTTACCCCCATCTTCGCGCTCGGCATATTCTCCATGATCAATGATTATCGCTCAAGACGACTGAGGATACTGTTTAGTGTATTGATAACGTGCCTGTCGATGGCAGCATCGGTAAGCAACCTGCGTCATCCTTTCGTTTATTCTCCTCCCGAACAATCCCAATTCTATTCACGGGTTCATTACTCGAAAGACTACGATGTGTCTGATGTTCATGAAATTCTGAACACCTTGCCGTCGAATGTATCGATAAGCGCTCAGAGCCCCTTCGTTCCGCATTTGGTCCTTCGGGATCACATCTATCAATTTCCCATCATTTCAAATGCACAATACATCGTGCTGTCACCTGATGAATCGAGTTATCCTATGGGGCGTGAAGCCTTCGATCATTGTCTTGATACACTGGATGCTTCGTTTTTTTGGGAACCCGTCACGGATCGATCTTACATAAAGGTATATCGACGTCGCTAGCGAACAACGTGTTGATAACCTGAGCAATGGAATTTGGTAGAAAAGAGTGGAATTTCTATATTTGTGTAGAGATGTGAGCGCATTTCGGCCTTCGATTAGGTCAGATCAGTGAAAGCGAGCTCACCACATTACCTCCTGAAGAGTCGAAAAAAGATGTTCACACACCCGTGTGAAAAAACACGTATTTTTTTCGATTCCGCCTTGCTTTATAAGTTTAATCTCATATCTTTGCACCCCCAAAACTGTTTTGGGCATAGTATATATTATTAAAACTTAAGCGTATTTTTTATGCCAACTATCCAACAATTAGTTCGCAAAGGAAGAAAGCAGGTGGTGAAAAAGTCCAAGTCAGCGGCTTTGGATTCTTGCCCCCAGCGTAAAGGAGTATGTGTACGTGTGTACACCACTACACCTAAAAAGCCGAACTCAGCTATGCGTAAGGTAGCTCGTGTTCGACTCACTAACGGAAAGGAAGTCAACGCCTACATTGGAGGTGAAGGACACAACCTTCAGGAACACTCGTTAGTATTGGTTCGAGGAGGAAGAGTGAAAGACCTTCCGGGAGTTCGTTACCACATCGTTCGCGGTGCGGAAGATACGGCCGGAGTAGAAGGGCGTACACAGCGTCGCTCGAAGTACGGAACAAAACGACCAAAGAAATAATCCGAATTGTTTAAAAGCATTGTAAGATGAGAAGAAGAAAGGCGAAAAAAATTGCCATCCTCCCGGATCCAAAATTCAACGACACGCAAGTAACCAAGTTCGTAAACAACCTCATGTTAAGCGGTAAGAAGAACCTGGCATTTTCCATTTTTTACGAAGCGATTGAAATCGTTGACGGTAAAGTAGAAGAGACCACAGGTCTTGAAACATGGAAAAAAGCATTGGAAAACGTTACACCAAGCGTAGAGGTACGAAGCCGACGTGTGGGTGGGGCTACGTTCCAAATTCCAACCCCGGTGCGTGAAGGACGCAAGCAGTCACTCGCAATGAAATGGCTGATTGGATTTGCACGCAAACGCAACGAAAAAACAATGGCTCAGAAACTAGCCATGGAAATCATTGCGGCAGCGAAAGAAGAAGGTGCAGCATACAAAAAGAAAGAAGATACATTACGAATGGCCGAAGCAAACAAGGCATTCTCACATTTCAGGTTCTAAGTCATGGCAAGAGATCTTAAATACACTCGAAACATTGGTATCGCCGCTCACATTGATGCGGGGAAAACGACAACCACTGAGCGTATCCTTTACTACGGTGGTATCAACCATAAGATTGGAGAGGTACACGACGGTGGTGCAACCATGGACTGGATGGAGCAGGAGCAGGAGCGTGGAATTACCATTACTTCCGCTGCAACAACCCTGAACTGGAATTACCGTGGTCAGGATTACCACATGAACATCATCGACACCCCGGGGCACGTTGACTTTACCGTTGAGGTAAACCGATCGCTCCGCGTTCTGGATGGACTGGTTTTCTTGTTCTCCGCAGTAGACGGTGTTGAGCCGCAGTCAGAAACCAACTGGCGATTGGCAAACAACTACAACGTTCCACGTATCGGATTCGTAAACAAAATGGACCGTCAGGGAGCTGACTTCCTGAATGTTTGTAAGCAGGTAAAAGAGATGTTGGGAAGTCATGCATTGCCATTGCAGATCAACATCGGTGCCGAAGACGATTTCAAAGGAGTGGTTGATTTGATCAACTTCAAAGGAATCGTGTGGAACGAGGAAGACATGGGAATGACTTTCAGCGAGGTTGAAATTCCTGCTGACGTTTTGGAAGAAGCAAAACAATTGCGCGAGGAACTCCTTGAGGCAGTTGCTGAATTCGACGATACGTTGATGGAGAAATATTTCGAAGATCCGAATTCATTGACAGAGCGCGAAATCCTTGACGCATTGCGTGAAGCGACAATCGCGGGTAAAGTGGTACCGATGATGTGCGGATCGGCATTCAAGAACAAAGGAGTTCAGTCAATGCTGGATATGGTAATGGAAATCCTTCCATCTCCATTGGACATAGAAGCAATCGAAGGAATAAACCCAAAGACAGACGAGCCCGCTTCCCGTAAGCCTGCTTTCGACGAGCCGTTCTCTGCCTTGGCATTCAAAATCGCAACCGACCCATTCGTTGGTCGCTTGTGCTTCACACGTGCATACTCTGGTAAACTGCCGGCAGGTTCGTACGTACTGAACGCACGAACCGGCAAGAAAGAACGCATCTCGCGTATCTTCCAAATGCACGCAAATAAGCAGAACCAAATTGATGAATTGGGAGCTGGAGACATCGCTGCATTGGTTGGATTTAAAGACATCAAAACAGGAGATACATTGTGTGCTGAGAATGCACCGATCGTACTGGAATCAATGGATTTCCCGGATCCGGTAATCGGTGTGGCAATTGAGCCGAAAACAAAAGCAGACATGGATAAACTGGGTGTTGGTTTGGCCAAATTGGCCGAAGAGGATCCGACGTTCCAGGTGAAAACGGATGAGGAGTCAGGTCAAACAGTAATCTCAGGAATGGGAGAGCTTCACCTCGACATCCTGATGGATCGTTTGAAGCGTGAGTTCAAAGTAGAAGTAAACCAGGGGGCTCCACAGGTATCTTACCGTGAGAATATTACCACCCCTACAGATCACCGTGAAGTATACAAAAAACAAACGGGAGGTCGTGGTAAGTTCGCAGATATCGTGGTTAAGATTTCTCCTCAAGACGATCCGGAGAAAACAGGATTGGAATTCATCAACTCAATCAAAGGAGGGAACGTTCCGAAGGAATTCATTCCATCTGTTGAAAAAGGATTCAAAGAGTCTATGCAAAACGGTGTTGTAGCAGGATTCCCAATCGACGCAATGAAAGTTGAGTTGATCGACGGATCTTTCCACCCGGTGGATTCCGACCAGCTTTCGTTTGAGTTGGCTGCAAAGATGGCCTTCCGTTCAGCATTGCCAAACTGTAGCCCGGTATTGCTCGAACCAATGATGAAACTGGACGTTATCACCCCGGAGGAAAACATGGGGGATGTAGTAGCGGATTTGAACCGCCGTCGCGGAGTCATGAAAGGAATGGATGACAAG
>JAURNA010000288.1 GCA_030830385.1 Crocinitomicaceae bacterium
TCCAATAAATTTTCGGGAACCCTTTTCGAAGCGAAAGTGCAGGAGAATTTCTTCCGTTGGATGCTGGTAAACGAAGGACTCCTGCCCATCCGGCAATTTGCTGCTTACGTTTCCATATGTTTGATATTCCACATCGAAGAACTTCGCCGAATTGAACCAGTGTCCGGGATTGTATGCCGTGCGATGTCCGGTTACCGTATGTGCTACTGTTTCACCCATAAATTTCCCGGTGTACCAAACCTGCTCGATTGGTCTTCTTCCCGGAAGTGCTTCCCTGAATTCAGCGCAATCCCCGATCGCGTAGATGTTCGGTACGGATGTTTCCAGATAGTGATTGACTCTGATTCCGCGATTGGTCTCAATTCTACTTCCTTCCAAAAAACCAATGTTGGGAGAAACGCCAGCGGTAAGTCCTACGAACTGACAATCGATTTTCTGACCGTCCTTGGTGCGAACTCCGATTGCTTCGTTGTTTTCATTGGTCAGAATTTCATCAAGTTCGGTACCGTAGTACATGTTCAGTCCATGGTGCTTTTCCATGTGCTTCATGATCAATTGAGAATCCTCCTCGGGTAAAACGCCTCCCCAAAAGTTCTTTTCGCGAACCAGGAAGTGAACACGAATGGCTCGGGTAAGCAGCATCTCTGCCATTTCAATTCCGATCAATCCTCCTCCGACGATTACTGCGGCTTTAATTTCTTTTGTATCGCGCTCCATGGATTCAAGATCCTGTTTCGAATAGAGTCCCTGAACCCGTTTGGCGTCCTGTCCTTTCCATCCAAATTTGTTGGGCCTGGAGCCACTGGCAATGATGAGCTGATCGTATTTCATGCGCTTTCCTGATCGCAGTTCCAATACCGCGGAATCTGTGTTGATTTTCTCGACATAATCCTGGATCAGATTGATGTGATTTTCTTCCCAGAAATGAGGTTCGTAAGGCTGAGTATGTTCAAATTTCATGTGTCCCATATACACGTACATGAGCGCAGTTCTGGAAAAGAAATACGTTGACTCGGATGAGATAATTGTGATGGGCGCATTCGTGTTTTTTCGAATGTTTCTCGCAGCAGTAACACCTGCAATGCCATTTCCGATAATAGTGATCATAGAAGTCGTTTGCGGGATTAAGATAACACTTTCGACGACCGGATCGCTACTACGTACGGAATAATTGAACAGGAACGCTGCGTTCTGTTACGTCATTTTGCGGTAAGGAACAGGATTCAGGTTATTTCGACTTCCACACACCGCGCTTCGAAAATGCTTCGATGCGATTCTCGATACGAGCCTCAGGCTTCACGCCGTCGAGTTCCTCCAAATACCCAATAATTGCTTTCTTAACGGATGCAAAAGTAGCTTCGTAATCACGGTGAGCTCCGTTGATGGGCTCTTTAATCACGTCGTCTACGATTCCAAGCTTCTTCATGTCTTTGGACGTAAGCTTGAGTGCTTCGGCAGCTGTTTCTTTGAATTCCCATGAACGCCATAGAATGGAAGAACAAGATTCAGGTGAGATCACGGAATACCATGTGTTCTCCAACATAACCACTTTGTCGCCAACGCCGATTCCCAACGCTCCCCCTGAGGCACCTTCACCAATGATGATGCAAATCACCGGTACTTTCAGGCGCATCATTTCATAGATGTTGCGGGCAATCGCTTCTCCCTGTCCACGCTCTTCCGCTTCAAGACCCGGAAAAGCTCCCGGAGTGTCGATGAAGGTAACGATGGGTTTGTTGAATTTTTCCGCCAGTTTCATCAGGCGAAGTGCCTTGCGATATCCCTCCGGATTGGGCATTCCAAAGTTTCGGAACTGACGCATTTTTGTATTGACGCCTTTTTGTTGTCCGATGAACATGACCGTGCGGTCGTCCAGAAGTCCAAATCCACCAACCATTGCTTTGTCGTCGCGAACATTTCGATCGCCATGCAATTCCTGAAAGTTTCCATCAGTCAGTGCTTCGATGTAAGCAAGGGTGTAAGGACGATCCGGGTGACGAGAAAGCTGAACGCGCTGCCACGGAGTGAGACGTGAGAAAATTTCTTTTGTCTTCAAGGTCAGCTTTTCTTCCAGTTCGGAAACCTTGTCGGACATGTCAACATCCGTCGTGTTTCCTATTTCCTGGGTTTGTTCGATCTGATCCTGGAGTTCTTTTAACGGTTCTTCAAAGTCCAGATATATAGCCATACAACACGTAAATTTGGGGTCGAAAGTTACGAAAATACTTTCGTTGTTCTAATTTTAGCCCATGATATTATTTCCCCCCGCAAAGGTCAACATTGGACTGCGTGTTCTCGGAAAGCGCCCGGATGGCTACCATGAGATTGAGTCTTACATGGTTCCTGTTGGATTGTATGATGCGCTTGAGTTGATTCCGTCGGATGAATTTGAGTTCAAGTACTCGGGTCTTTCGATGGAAGGACATTCTGACGATAATTTGTGCGTTCGCGCTTATCGGCTTTTGGAAAGGGAATATGGTATTGGCCCGGTATATATGCATTTGTTGAAGACGATTCCGATGGGAGCGGGTCTGGGAGGAGGTTCATCCGACGCAGCATACGTTATCAAAGGATTGAATGAGCTTTTCGTGCTGGATTTGTCTTCAGAGCGCATGCAGGAACTTTCCGCTCAACTGGGAAGCGATTGTCCTTTTTTTATCGAAACCTGTGGTCAGATGGCAAAGGGCAGGGGAGAGCAACTTTCGATGCACCCCTATGAATGGGGCCAGTATTGGATTCAATTAATCAACCCGGGCATTCACGTTTCTACCGCTGAGGCATATGCCGGTGTTCAGTTTTCGGGGAATGATGTGTCGCTCGAAGCGTGTTTAATGCAGCCTGTAGAGACGTGGAAGTACACCATTCACAACGATTTTGAGCATTCGGTTTTTGCCAGGCATCCGTCGCTGAAACAAATAAAGGAACAACTTTACCGGGAAGGAGCGCTGTATGCGAGTATGTCAGGAAGCGGTTCAACGATTTTTGGCATTTACGATCAGAAGCCAAAGGCGACGCATTCAGACTACTTCGGGTGGATGGGGAAAATTATCGGATAACGAGTCGCTCTACCACCGAGATTCCATTTTCCAGTTCTACCTGCACGAGGTACAGACCAGAAGCAAGTGCACCTACATCAACGGTTGACGATCCATTCATCTGATCCTGCACGATAAGCAATTGCCCCGAGGTATCCAGAATGCGAAGTTGATGCACCGTATGTCCCGGAAGGAATATACTGATTTCATCCTTCGCAGGGTTCGGGACGATTTTCAGGTTGTCCTTGAATTCTTCCTCAAGTGAAGATTGGCTGTTTGGATCGTGTTCGAAACGATGAATTCCTCCCAAATCTTGCCCGACGTACATTTCCAACCGACCGTTATTGTTGAGGTCGCCCACGTAAAAGGAACTGTATCCTCCAACGTCAATGCCATAGTGAGTAGCACTGGAAAGCTCGAAAGTATTGCCCGTTGCCAGATTACCGTCAATGTTCTGATAGAAATTCAGTTCTCCGTCGATATCACCCACAAACAAGTACGTGGTGTTCTGAATTCTGAAAAAATGCGGTGTTGCGAAACCATCCGGAACGAAGCTCTGCACATCAATACCGCCCAGTTGCGGGTTGGTCAATTCGAAGCTTGGATTTTGGGCATCTCCAATGTTCTTGTAGAATACAATTTCACCGGATTTCTTTCCAAGAATCAGATCGAGGAGTCCGTCTTTGTCCAGATCGAATACTTGCGGTGAGCAGTAGGAGGTAGCGCTTATGGGATTGCCCAGGTTGTCCGGATAATTCATGGTGCCTGTTGTAAAAACGGCTCCTGAACCGGTAGAATAGTTTTCATAGAACACGATGCTTCCGTCTTCTCTGCCCAACAACAAATCCGAGTCACCATCGTCGTCGATGTCACCAAATGCAGGAACGATTCTCAATCCGTATCCCTGCTGAGACAAGTTCAGAAAATCATTGTCTATCAGTGTAAACTCAGGAGCAGTGGCGGTTCCCGTGTTCAAATAGTAGCTGATCGCCGATTTTTTGTCCAGTACATCTTTGTATTGAAAGA
>JAURNA010000289.1 GCA_030830385.1 Crocinitomicaceae bacterium
AGTTGCTGGGCGAAAAATTGAACGGAACAGATATCAACGTATGGCTCATAAACACAGGATGGTCCGGAGGGTCATACGGCGTGGGAGAGCGAATGAGCCTTAGATACACACGCGCCATGATTACAGCTGCTATGAACGGTCATCTGGACAATGTAGAGTATCAGACCCAACCCATATTCGAGTTGGCGATTCCAACCCGCTGTGAAGGTGTTCCAAGTGAAATTTTGAATCCCCGTGATACGTGGGAAAATAAGCCGGCTTTTGATGCGACGGCCAGTAAACTCGCTGGACAGTTTGTGAAAAACTTCGAGCAATTCGAAGCAGAAACGAGTGAAGCAATTATTTCTGCCGCACCCAAAGTAATGGTGTAAGATCAAATGGAAATCACAATACGAATCCCTCGTCGCTTGTCGGGGGATTTTTTATGCTATGTGATCAACTTAAGACATTCACAAATTGAAACCGACCTTTTGCACAATGGTCGTTTATATCTTCAGGGGCAACTTCCGAGGCTTCTGACGGTTTGATCGTTTGCTTTCCATCAAAGACTTACGTAAATTGTGCAACCGATCCCGCATTGAGTACTCCGGTACCCGAAACAAGGGAGATAAATCATTCCTTTTTGCGTTGCCGAGCAAGTAATTCGAAGTACATTTGAATCCGGAATGCGCATCTTAATCGTCAATACAGGTATCATTCCCGTTCACCTATACGGAGGAACGGAGCGCGTGATCTGGGGATTGGGTAAAGAACTCGCTCAACTGGGTCATGAGGTGACTTTTTTGGTACGTTCGGGATCTTCGTGCGATTTTGCCTCGGTGCTGTTCATCGATGAGAACAAGCCAATTGTTGACCAGATTCCGGAAAGGTTCGATATTGTTCACTTCAATTTCCAGCCGGATCAGCTCGAAAGGGTAACCACACCGTACATCGTTACTATTCATGGGAATTCCAACAATCCGGAAGAAACGTTTGATCGAAACGCGGTCTTCGTATCGAAAAATCATGCCTACCGATTTCAATCTGAGTCCTATGTACTCAATGGACTGGACTGGAGCGATTATACACAACCCGACCTGGACATCAAGCGCAATTATTTCCACTTTCTGGGCAAAGCCGCCTGGCGCGTAAAAAATGTGAAGGGTGCAATTGATGTAGTGAAAGCAGCCAATGGAGAGAAGCTAAAAGTTCTTGGAGGCGTTCGTTTCAATTTTGAAATGGGCATGCGATTTACTTTTTCACCCAAAATTGGTTTTGAAGGAATGGTGGGAGGGGAAAAGAAAGATCGTCTGTTAAACGGTTCGAAGGGATTGATCTTTCCCATACGCTGGCACGAACCCTTTGGACTGGCGATCATTGAAAGCCTTTACTATGGGTGTCCGGTATTTGGGACTCCGTATGGTTCCCTTCCCGAGTTAGTAAACGACGAAGTCGGGTTCTTATCCAACAAACAATCAGAATTAACCGAAGCCATTCAGCAAGTAGAGAGCTACTCCATTCAACACTGTCATGAATACGCCCGCGATCGATTCAATAGCAAGCGCATGACCCTCGATTATGTCAAAAAATACGAGCAAGTGCTAAACGGGGAAACGCTGAGTCCAACAACTCCTCAACTTCGAAAAAAACAGGACGAGAAGTACCTGGATTGGTCGTAATGCTGCACGAAAACCCGATCGGGATAAAATTCCCGAAAACAATTGATTACATTGGTATTCATAATTTGTGGATTATGGGTGGCGGAGGATTCATGAAGCATGCGGTTGAAACCAACCAGAGGCATCTACAGCAGAAAGAGCATCGCAGATCGGTGTGCCTTACCGCGGAGCGCAAAAACGTTTCCGGTAACAGTCATTCTTCCACTGTTCTCTCGTTTCCGCAAGCAGACGAAGAACAAATCCGGGCTGAACGAGAACGTCTTCAGCAGTTGTTTAAAAAACGACGGTCACAAAAATGGACTCTGATCTCCATGTCTGTTTTGATCACATTCCTAATTCTGACAGGAATTGTCTATCTCCTTTCCAAATGAGTGAATCCACCTCTTCCGAATCCCTTTCAGACTTGAAAATAGGCGACGTATTCACCCCGCCCGAATGGGGAGCATTTGCCGTTGAAAAATTCGGAGTCTTCGAACAATGGGTCAAAGGAGCTTCTGTTTTTGATCCAACCATGGGAACCGGAAATCTGCTCGAAGCACTGATCGATACGGGACTCAAAAAAGGATACACATTGGATCAACTCCCAACTGATCGATTGTTTGGAAACGAACTCAATCAAACATATCATCGGCAGGCGCTGACGAACTTCTTAGAGAAATATGGGTGGGATATGAGCGATCAGTTTTCCAACGAAGACATACTTGATTTTTCGAATTCCCGGAAATTTGATGTTGTGTTGGGAAACCCTCCATGGATCAATTTTGTCGATCTGCCAGACCACTACAAAACAATCGTTAAGTCCGCCTTTTTTGAATATGACCTTGTACGCGACAGCCGAAATCTCTTGCTCGGAGGATCGAGAATTGACTTTGCAGCCCTGGTTATCCAGAAGTCGATGCTTGACTTTTTAACGAAAGAGGGAAACGCCTATTTCTTCCTCCCCCTTTCCTTGCTGCTGAACGACGGAGCCAATCAGGAATTCAGGACCTATTGCATTGGGGAAACCCATTTCGCTCCCAAAGCAGTCTACGATTTCAATCAGTACCCTGCATTCAAGGATATCTCTACCCGCTACGGTCTGGTTCATTTTAAGCGCGATGCAAAGGCAAATTTCCCGATCCCCTACTTTCACATGGAGTCAAACCAATGGAACGAAACAACGGCAAGGCCGATTTTTCATCCGCATGATCCACTGAGCATTCAAGACCCGAAACAACCGGATCCGCTTGCGACTTTCACTCCCGTTCAAATTTCCAAAAATTCCATTCCAAGGCAAGGTATCAACACCTGCGGGGCGAATGCGGTTTTCTTTTTTGATGAATACCAACAAACGAACGATTCAATGTGTGTGGTAAACGGTTCTATTCAGCTTCCTGCCGAATTCGTATATCCGCTTCTCACATCGGCCAATTTTTCATCAAGGGAAATTGTCGCCAAAAAGTGGGTGCTTCTGCCCTATCAACAAAACGGCAAGCCCCTTACTTTGAAACAACTGAAGGCCCATAGCGCATTGTACGCTTACCTCTTGAAGCATCGGCAAACCCTTGAATCCCGAAAAGGTTCCCTGATCGGTAACTGGATTCAAAAAGAACGCTGGTGGGCACTTCTGGGTGTGGGGCCTTACAATTTCTCCAGGCACAAGGTTGTGTGGCAAGCCTACGGAAAGAAAACGTTCAACCCGATACTGGTTCCGGAACGATTTCAAGCAAATCAATCCCTGCAGGCCTACATGCCTTTCAACTCAAAAAAAGAGGCCAATCGGGTTTTCAGGGAACTTCGGCAACCCGCCGTAGAGGCTTATTTGCGCTCGCTCCGAATGGAGGGAACCATGAACTGGGCGCAACCGGGTAAGGTGAAGAAACTCATTCGGTATACAGACAGTGATTAGCACCGTCTGTCTGGTATCAACAAAAGTTTGCTGTTCCGGTTATCGATACGCTCTCGCAAAAGCGAGCGGATGTCTTGCCGAGAAGTTGATCCACTGGTAACGCATCCCCTTCAAATTGTTCTCGCTCCGAAAACAACCCATCGGCGGAATTTTGAAGGATACGAATTCAACGCAATAAAAGCGTCTCAGGGTTCACATGGAACCTAATGTTAGCGGGACAGATGAGGTAGGTTCTCAGGAAGTCAAAGGATGTACGGAAAGTATGCAGAAAAAACAGAACTCGGTGTGATTCATTGCGAAGGTTAATCAAAGTCGTTTCATCAGGTAACGATACAAGGATACCATCGATTCAATATCTGATTTAAACACCTTTTCGTTTGGAGTATGCACATTGTCCTCAGCCGCACCGATGAAACACCAGTCAATCGGCAGATCGGACCTTTGAAGCACTCCACCATCGCTTCCTCCCGCTGATTCAACTTCCAGCTGAAAATCAACTCCGGACTCACGAGCGAGCGAGATAATTCGTTCCAGATACGATCGTCTCGGCAAGACACTGTCACGCATAGAAATGGCAACTCCACCACCGTGTTTCACACCTGTTGTCACCCAGGTGATATCAGAAACAAGTGTCTGTCTCAAGTTGTACCTATCATAAAGGTATTTCGCACAAAACCCTACGGAATTTCCTCCGTGTTCTTCATAAGTCGAGAAAACAATCGCTCCATTTTCAAGTGTTTCTGCAACTTTCAATGCCGACCATACGCCAAGACGATTGTCCAGGTAGGGAGACTGCACGTATTGATCGGTCTCACGAAAATCGGGTGCGAATGTTAAAATGGTTCCGCGATCCAATGTGCGGTCAGCAACGTATTGAATGCTCGTTCCCTCATCTCCTTCAATGACCATTAATTCGGTTTCAATTTCTCCCTGACTGTCGCTCCCTACCAACCGGGTTCCGTCGTGCAATCCCGGCCCCCCGATCTTGATAAGTTCTTTTCCGTACCCTACTGAAAACCCGATGGAATCCAAATGGGCATAAATCGCTGTCCGCGGCTTGCCGAATATGAGGATCAGGCAATCCTGAAAACCGTCTCCGTAGACACGTTGCGGTTTGCATTTCCAGTTTGATGCGTTTTTTTCGACATGGTCAATGATAAAATCACGAACCCTGCTCTCATCACCAGAGACTCCTCTTGTTTCAATCAGCTGTTTTAGCAATTCCGTTTCCATCGGCGCATGTTGATTTTGACGTTACTTATCGTATTCCCAGCGCAATCATCTCGACCGTGTCAATGGATTCGAATTCCTGCCTGAGATCGGCATCATTTTCCAATGGCAAAGCTACTGTAATGCGGCAGGTTTCTGCAAATTCTCGTTCCGAAATTTCCACCTTCTTTCGTTTAAGCAGCTCCATAACCGGGGTCATGGCGGAATATTCGAAGGTCATGTTGTACCAGCTTTGCACCTCTCGGATCTCAATTTCGCCGGCCTCGATGGCTTCTTTGGCAGCGGTTCTGTATGCATGAATCAATCCGCCAACACCGAGCTTTGTCCCTCCGTAATACCGAATGACACCAACCAATACATTCGTCAATTCAAAAGACTGAAGTTGTCCCAATATGGGTGCTCCTGCAGAATTGGAAGGTTCTCCATCATCGTTGGCCCGGAAACGATCCGCTTTGTAGCCCAATCGATATGCATAACACAAATGCCTGGATTGATGATGTTCTTTTCGCCATTCTGCCAGGTACGATTTGGCGTATTCTTCTGAATTACAAGGCACGGCAAGTCCGATAAATTTCGATCCTTTTTCTTTGTATTCACCCGTTGAAAAGCCCTTTAGTGTACGGTACTTTGTTTTGCCCAAAATTCTTGTATATTCGTTCTATGAACTACGCTAGACTCATTCTATTTGCAATAATACTTATTTTATCCGGCTGTAAAAAAGAGGAAGATCCGGTGGATCCCTGTACGAATGGTTTCCAGGATCCGGGTGAAGAAGCACCGGACTGTGGAGGGAACTGTGACCCTTGTCCTGTCGTGTACATTCCATCGCTTTATATGGAAATAAACAGTGCGCCGGTTTCGATGACTTCAAGGACGTTGTACTACAACGGAAATGCTTGGTCGTTGCAATTGGCGAATGATTCGATTAGTATGCAAATTGGACTGGGTACGGATGGATCCATTCAAACTACACCGATCAATCCGGCGGGAACCTATTTCAGTATGCACGGTATAAGCTACCCGAATCAGGCCAATGGAATCTATTCAATAAGCCAACACAACAGTGTCGATAAGGTCATGAGTGGATTTTTCCGGATTGATTTTGTTCAGCAAGGAAGTACCGACACGCTGCGTATACGAAACGGGAGTTTTTCCGATTTCTCTTACTAGGACGGTAGCAGGCGGCTGTATACAGCCTTCGATCAGAAAACGAAAAAGGCGCTGATAAAATACCAACGCCACATTGTTTCCGTTTCTCAATTCGTTGACTTATTCCTTTTCGTATTCAGGAGTATCGTTTGATCCGTGTGGATTGAGGTCTTTCTCGAATTGGTTGCCGATATACGTTCCTTTGATAATCTGATCCTGAAAGTCCCTCATTCCGCCCGGTGAATGCGGCATCAAAATTGAAGAGTTTTTGGAATTCGCACCGATGTCTTTGATGGTGTCGAAATACTGCGTCATAAGTACGAACTGCATAATTTCTTCGTGGGTAACATTGTCCAATGACTTTTTGAAGTCTTCCACCGACTCTTTGAAACCACGGACAATTTCCAATCGTTGCTGAGCAATCCCTTCCCCTGACAATCGCTTGGATTCGGCTTCCGCTTCTGCCTCCTTCACAATGCGGATTTTCTTTGCTTCCGCTTCTTCCAATGCAGCTTCCTTTTCACGTTTCGCCGCATTAATCCGGTTCATGGACTCCTTCACCTTATGATCCGGGTCGATGTCAGTAATCAGGGCCTTGATGATCTGGTATCCGTATTGTTCCATGCTATTCGCAATATTCCGTTGTACTGCAACGGCGATATCGTCCTTTTTTGCAAAGACATCATCCAATTCAAGTTTTGGCACCTCGGCACGAACGTCATCGAAAATATACGATGCAATCTGATTGCGAGGGTTATCAAGACTATAGTACGCTTCTCTCACCATCGTTCTCCCAATTTGAAATTGCACCGAAACCTTAAGGTTCACGAATACATCGTCCAACGTTTTGGTTTCAAT
>JAURNA010000290.1 GCA_030830385.1 Crocinitomicaceae bacterium
CTACTCTCAGCGGTATATTGCCGATGGGAGACGGGTCGCATATTTTATCCGTGGGGATTCAGGGTGGTTTTGGACAAAGATCGGCAGATATCTCCGGAATTGTGTTTGAGAACCAATGGGATGGAACAGCGTTTGATCCTGATCTACCCAGTGGAGAATTAAACAGTCTTTCTTCGTTCACGTACATGGATGCATCTGCAGGAATTCGGTATACGTTTGACGGTGGAAAGGCTACGTTTGCCAGAAACAATGACTTCAAGTTCAATATGGGTGCAGCTGTTTTTCACGCAAATGCTCCGGAACTCAATTACATGAACGGAACCACTGAGCGCCTGCATAGAAAGTATGTCGGTCATGCAGGGTTCGTGTCTGATATTCCCGGAACGGTTTGGGCACTGGATGGATCTGCCGTTCAGTTTATTCAGGGAAGCCATTACGAAACGCTTCTGGGTCTCATGCTTCGTTATCGTTTTGAAGACAACACGAAAATTACCGGAAACGCACAGGATGCATTTGTGGGAGTCGGTTTGTACTCCAGAGTTGTGGACGGAATCATACCCTCCATAATGGTCGACTGGAGAGGCTTTCAATTGGGAGTCTCATACGATGTCACCCTTTCTGCATTGCGATACACATACCGCGGAGGGTCACTCGAATTTTCGTTGTCGTACACGAACAAGGCACATGCGATTTTCAAGCGCAGAAAACGCCGGTTGTAAATCAGTCCCCGCTCCTGATACGCGTATTTCTTGCCATCCTCAAATAAAGTGAGAAGAACATTTAACCCATTCTTTTGCGCCATGCAAAGAGTCGTGGCAGAACAAAAAGAAACGTTATGAACTGCGCTTCAAGCGTTGCTTTGCAAACCGAATAATGGGTTTGTGAAAGAGCGCAAACAAAAGAATGTATGGAACCGTCATCAGGAAAAGAATCCCATAATTGATGTTGCTTCCGTACGAAGACTCGGTAAGGTCTACGAAGTTATCTGACCCTTGCTCCGCTACGAGTTTACACTGTGAGCAGCCCTGACCAAACGCAAAATCGATGATCAACAGGCTCAAAATAACGAGAAGTCCGATGCGAACCTTCATGCTACAAAAATAGCAGATTCCTGCCAAATGGCGAAGGGTTTTACCCTGTGGTATTGTTGAGCAAGCATTCCGCTGCATCCATCCGGAAAATTCAGATAATTTTGTGGTATGAAGCAATGGTTCCTTTTCACGGTGATTTCGGCAGTGTTTATCGGCATAACTTCTTCGTGCGGCGATACGGCACAAACGATACATTCGGATGCTAAGTTGTCACTCGATAGCTTGCTCTTGAAATATCCCGATAGCGTTGAGCTGTTGATGAAACGAGCGAATCGTTCTATAGACAATTTCAACTACGATGGGGCGATGAATGATGCGGCGCACGCTTTCAGAGTTGACAGTAACAACCTGGATGTTCGAACGCTGTATGCCGAGGTATTGAACAACCGGCCTTCGCGAAGTATTCAGGATGTTGTAGCGGCCCAGCGCCATTATACCTACCTGTTGAAAAAGCGGCCCAAAAACACGGAAGTACTCGTTGGACTTGCCTCCACATTCAGCTTTTTTCGTGAATTTGATCAATCGTTCAGATACATCAATGAAGCCTTGCGAATTGATGCAAGGTGTCGTGATGCATACGTTTTGAAAGGATCGAACTATGGAGATCTCGGCAATCCGGAATTGATGAAATCGTCGTACGAAACAGCTATCCAGCAAGACCCTGAATTTTTCGTGGCCTATGTCCGCCTCGGAGCCATTTACATGGACGAACAGAATCCAATTGCCATTGAATATTTTCGAACGGCGCACGATCTGGAACCCGACGATCCCGAAGCACTGTATGCACTGGCATATGCACATCAACAATTCAACCAGGTAGAAGATGCCAGTTTGTTGTATCGGGAAATGCTCAGGGACACCTCTGATTATTACGTGTCACAGGCGTACTTTCAATTGGGGTTTCTCAAATCATTTTACGAAACACCTCCTGATCTGGACAGTGCGATTTACTTTTACAGCAATGCGATCGATGTGAACCCATACTATCACGAAGCGTATTTTCAGCTAGGATTTTGCTATGATCAGAAACAAGACATGACGAACGCGCTCAGAATGTTTGGGCAGTCACTGAAGTACAATCCCGGGTATGCTCCTGCCCGGCAGTTTGCAGACAGTCTGAAAAAGCTGAGGTGAGAATAAACCCGATTTATAGTGTTCTACTGGGTGATGCGGTCATTCCACTTGCTGGATTCTTCTTTTGGGATTGGAGCCTGTATTTCATCCTCTTGTTTTACCTGATTGATTTGGCAAGCAATGAAGTTTTCCTGCATTTCAAAGCGCGAAAAATATGGGAGTATCAACAGGAGGGAAAAAGAAACTGGCTTCTTTCCGGCATTGGCAGCGGCTTGTTGGCGATTGCTGTGATTTGCGCCGTACATGGAGCGTTGTTTTTCATCGAACCAGGGATTCGGTTCGGTAAGGAATCGTATGCATTTTGGACCTATGAAGAACTCGGTGTTCAGCAAGGATATTTGTTGGTTCCTCTCGTGATATTTGCCGGATACCAACAATACAAAATGACTTTTTTGATGCCCGGACGCTTTCGGTCGATTCGCATGGAAGACCTGTGGAAAAGACAGCACGGCATACATGTTGTTTTGCTCGGTGTCGTGTTGTTAGCTGTGGGGATTTACGCGATTTATCCAGTAAATCCGATTGTTTATGTGCTGGCAATTGTAGTGGCTCGCGCGATTTTCACCCTACGGTTTGGAGAACGCCTGCCTACGCGTCCTGCGAATCCACGCAGGAAGTAGAAACGAACCTATAAACAAATAGGGGAAGTAGGAAATCAACCTCCAGAGAATCGCCATAACCGTGAGGAGTACAAAGGATGAGCTGAAGGAGTAAAGCAGTTCACCAAAGGCAAATTCGGCAACGCCACTTCCTCCGGGAGTTGGAGAAACGAGCATGAAAAGCCAGAGGATCAACTGTTTTCCCATTATCTTGATGTGGTCAAGAAACCCAAGTGACAGGAACGCTGCAAGGATTGCATTAATGACAAGATAGCGTGATATCCAGCTTCCGAAGGTTGCCATGAAGACGCGTAGCCAAAACGATCGATTCTTCTGCTTGAATTCCCGTGATGCCCGCTCAATGTCCTTTCCCCATTCGGCAGCAATGAATTTCCAACGTTTCAAAAAAGGAAGTCTGAAAACAAACAGGAGAAAATAGGTCGCCAGTTTCGGATACCGGAAAATCGTAAGGTAAAGCAATAAACATACCGTGAAAATGATTGCGAACCCCACCCAGAACCACCAGGTCAGAAAGAAGGCAGAGGCTTCGGCTTCGGGAAATAAATCACGGTGGTGAATAAACAGGAACACCAGTGGGATCATCACGACAAAAAAGAGGTTGTCCATAAAGGCTGTGATGATCACAATGGCCGTCGCTTTGCCAAAAGGAATGGTTTCCCGATTTAAAATAAACATGGCTACAGCAGTGCCGCCAACTACACCGGGAGATAATGCAGAGGCAAATTCCCAGAGTATGACGACGTAAAAAGCAGCCTTCCGACCGAGCTTGTTTTCCGTGAGCATCCGGATTCGAATCATGTAGAAGAAATCGCGTCCTACCATGAAAAGAATTGCGGCGCCAATCCAGAGCCAGGAATACACACTCCAGTTCATTCGCGACATGGTGGAAGAAATGGTTTCGAGTTGATAGTCGCCGTGTTCCGAGGCCTTGAATTCAGCGGCATCCGAATGGTCCACCTTTCCATTTTTGTTGGTGTCTACCCATACGTAATCTCCGGTGCCAGACTGCACATCGATAAAGTGTTGAGCCGAAATACTTCGGTAAAGCATCCAGCCGGAAATTGCCAGTCCAATGAAAACGGCGAGGAAAATCCGCTTTCCACTAAATGCCTTTGATAGTGGACTTTTCATGGATGAGTAGGATGTAATGTTATCTCGACCGACCAGTTTGCCCGAACTTTTGTGGGTTTGGAGAAAAAGTCAATGGTTTCGGGTTGTGTTCTGCTGGATAAATCACCCGTGTCCCAACGACCGTTTTCTGTGCGATCGCGAATTACTTCAAAAGTGTATTCCCCCGGGGCCAGTTCCTCAATGGAAACGGGCTCGCCGAATGTGGTTATCGGAATGGAATGTACAGTTGTTTTTCCTTGTTTTACGACCAACACAATCGGTTCGGTATAGGCTTCGAGCGTTACAACAAGCGATCCATATTTTTTCGCCGAGTTTCGTTTGACTTTGATCGATGTCTCAGTGTTCTCACCTACGCGAGTAGATACTGCGTTTGCATCAAAAACGATTTCAAAATCGCTTGTTTTTTCAAAGGGAAAATCCAGCAGAAGCTCGTTCCGTTTGACAGAAAAAGTGGGGTAAATTCGAATGGAATCTTCTCCATATACAGCAATTTTCATCGTGTCAATTGCCCGAATGATATCGTTGGCAAAAATGCTGACGGTTTCGCTGGGAGCAAAGGTGTTTTTGGGTGCCGTGCAGTACAAACGCGTGTTTGTCTGAGCTTGACTTTTGAGCAATCGATAATCCGAGGTGTCTGTCATGAGTTCACTATGAACAGCAATTGAACCCGAAAAAATGGAATCGGGATCCACAAATACCTGGAGGCTGTTCTCACTGATTTGCGCAAATAGGGACGTGTCGACCTCCACTTCACCGACAAACACACGCGGCTCGATCAGAGGAACGGTGGAATGTACAAAGTACGAAGCCGGGGGTTGGTATTTCACGTCTTCGATTTCTGCTTTTGGAGCGGGTGAGAAAAGGCGAATGGGATCAAAAATACCCGAAGAATCAATCGCAATAATTGAATCAGCAGGGAATCCAACCCGTTCCTGTACTTGTGGAACCATGTCTTTGTTTTCATCTTCAAAAACGAGTGGTTTGTACCTTCCGGTTGCCAGATAGCGCATCCGTGCAATCCCAGATTCGTTGGACAGGGAATAATTCACCAGGTCCCCGCTCTCGGAATACAGCACACAGGTAACGTCCTGAACCGGCCTGCCGTTGGTAGCGTCTACAATGGGAAAGTCATAATAAAGAGAATCCAACGTGGCCCCTGTCGAGAAAACATACTGTATGATGGAATCATTTCCTTCGGATAAATCTTTGACCGCTCGATTGAGGTAGATTGCGTACGTGGTGTTGTCTTTCAGCACTTCGTCCCAGGATACATACAGTGTTTTGCCTTTTGCACGGGCATTGATTTTCGCATGAGGAGGAACGATTTGTATGTTTTGAGAAGGGTCGACAAGCGTGAAGAATTCGTCAAATACAATCGACACTTCCTGTCCCACCATGAAAACAGATGCGTTTTCGGGAACCGTCTTTTCCGGGATGGGTGCCGGAGCGGCAGTATCCTTTTCTCCACCAGAGATGGTCCCGACCTGGGCACAACTCCCCAGAATCAATGTAAGCACTATACAATAACCGACACGAGCCACTGACACAGGTTGTTTAGTTGGTGAGCATCTGTTTCGTCGAAGTTGGCGAGTTGATCGCTGTCAACATCCAGCACACCGATTACTTCACCTTTCTGAATAAGCGGCACGACGATTTCGCTTTTGGACAATGAACTGCAGGCGATGTGGCCGGGAAATGCGTCCACGTCATCCACAATGAGAGTCTCGGCCTTTTCCCAAGCGGCGCCGCACACTCCTTTTCCACGTTGAATGCGCGTACAGGCCACCGGACCCTGAAATGGACCCAGTACCAATTCGCCCTCCTTCACAAGGTAAAAACCTACCCAGAAAAACCCAAAGGTCTCCTTCAGCGCGGCGGCAACGTTCGCCAAATTCGCAACGGTATCTTTTTCGTCGCCCACGAGTGCTTTGAGTTGTGGAATAAACCCTCCGTATATCGTGCTTTTGTCTCCTTCAATTCGAATCAAATCTTCCGCCATGGGATACGCTTTGTACAAAAGTGCCGTTTTTGACGATGATCTGCAATATTTAACAGGATTACGGGAACGTGTTGTGTTCGGCAAAGGTTGAATTATCGAGGTATAAAACGGATCATAGCACGGATAATCGATGCTGTAAAAGGCGGAAAAAGAATCGTTATCAGTCCATTTTGTTTACCCTGAAAGGGTAGAAAAAATCTTTCAAAAAGGACGTTTGTTAAGGGAAATTTTTAGTTAACTTGGAGGGAACTAACCTACAAAACGGAATAAAATGTTGGAACGAGTCCAATTGGAAAAAATGCTGTTTCTCGATATTGAGACAGTGCCGCAAACCTACCTGTACAACGAGGTAGACGAGAAGACGAAAGAACTGTTTGAAGCCAAAACCCGCTGGCAGCAACGAGACGGTGCAACGCCCGAAGAAATATACAATGACCGTGGAGGAATCCTAGCGGAATTTGGAAAGATTGTCTGTATATCGGTGGGTTTCGTAAACAATACGTCAACCAGCCGGCAAATCCGTATGAAGTCCTTTTATCATGACGACGAGGAAACCCTTCTGCGACAATTCAAACGTCTGTTAGACGATCATTACAACACACCCAACAGCATTTTGTGTGGCCACAATGCGAAAGAATTCGACTTTCCCTACATCTGTCGACGCATGCTGATCAATGGAATCAAGCTGCCGAATATCCTGAATATTGCGGGTAAAAAACCCTGGGAAATTGCGCACATTGATACGATGGAACTCTGGAAGTTTGGTGATTTTAAAGCGTACACATCTCTACCGTTGTTGTGTCACGTATTCAATATCCCCACACCAAAAGACGACATTTCCGGAGCAGATGTAGCCCGTGTTTACTATGAGGAAAACGACCTTGAGCGAATCAAAGTCTATTGTGAAAAAGACGTGGTTGCACTCATTCAGCTGTTCCTTCGCATGAGGGGAGAAGTGCTTGTACCTGAAGGAGAGGTGTATTATTCTGCATGATGCTTTTCGTTACGAAATATCCCCAAAAGCGTATTTTCGCCTGAAAATCAATCATTTTTACCCTTTTCAGATGCAAATGAAGGCGGGCAATCCATTTTTTGAAATGATCATTCAATGAGTGGTTAACAGAACACATTGAATCATTTACAGGGCTACCAATTTAAGTCGTTAATCGTAAATAGTTTCCGATGTTGAGAGTGAAATTTGTTTCAAAAAGAGACAAATGAAGACACGAAAAGGACTAGATCGTAGAAGTTTTGAGCAGAAATTCGGTACAAAAGAGCAATGCCTATCATATTTAGCAGATGCGAAATGGTGAGCTGGTTACAGTTGTTTACGTTGTACAAGCAAAGATTTTGTAAAAGGAAGGAAAGGACTAAATCACAATGGGTGATTCGTTAAATCTGCATGGTAAGAATTTGATCGGTGGAGATTCTTAGACA
>JAURNA010000291.1 GCA_030830385.1 Crocinitomicaceae bacterium
CATCGGTCGCAGCACTCGACAAATTTGTGGATATTCCCATCAGCAAATACACAGGAACACCAAACATCAATATCCCCATCTGGACTGCTGAAGGACGCAGCTTGTCCGTTCCAATAAGTTTGTCTTACCATGCTTCGGGGGTAAGGGTTGACGAACTTCCGGGTTGGGTAGGTTCGAACTGGGCTTTGAATGCAGGGGGGGTGATCAGTAGAACCCTGCGAGGAAAACCAGATGAAATGCCTGGAGTTGGGTATTTGGATGCGAATCATCATTTGCCTGATCCGAACCAGTCCAATGATTTGATGGCTCTGAGTTTCTATGATGAAACAGACAGGCCTTGGTTAGAACAAGCGGCTAACGGAAACATTGATTTGCAACCCGACATTTTTCACTACCACTTCAATGGACGATCCGGAAAATTTGTATTTGGAAAAGACGGTAGCATTTACACAATTCCTCATCAAGACCTGAAAATTGAACGAACGGTCCACAACGGATTAACTCGCTGGACAATCACAGCTGAAGACGGAACAAAATACCTGTTTGGGGTGGCTGAAGACGGTCATTCGGCGATTGAACAAACACGTATAGAATCTGATGGGGCCATTTCAGTTCCTCATGAATCGAGTTGGCATCTAGTGGAAGTTATCGCTCCTTTTAATACGGATCGTATTCAACTGCATTATCAACCTGTGAACATCAATTATGAATGGACACAAAGTAGATATGATATATACACATTTCCTGCTATACCAGCTGTAGCGCTCTTTAATGAGAATGATTATAACCCGATTTTGGCATATGTTACAAATGTCATAAATCAAGGATCTTGTAACAGTAATTACTCTGATTTTTCTCAAAGTACCTTATTTACAAATGCGTTTTATCTATCCTCTATAGAATCCCTCAGACACAGGGTAGATTTCCACATCACTCAGGGAAGATATGACACAAAGAACAGTTCGGGAGGATATTTGTCCAAAATAGAAATAACGAATTCCAACAGCAACGAACTCATTCGGGAATTTGATTTCAATTATTCTTATTTCACAAGCAGCAATTACTCTCCTTTGAGCAACTCTGAGCACCTCAGAAAACGTTTAAAACTTGAAAGTATTCAGGAAAAATTGGGAGACTGTGACGGCCTTCCTCCGTATGTTTTTGATTATCATGATGAGGAAAATTTACCTGCACGATTTTCATACAGTCAGGATCATTGGGGATTTCATAACGGTCAAACATCCAATACGAAATTGAATTTAGGTGTATATTTTATTAACCACTACTTCCCCGGTGCCAATCGCTCACCAGATATTACGGACCATCAGTTCTTTTTAAAGGCGGGAACTCTTAGAAAAATCACTTTCCCAACCGGTGGAAGTACTTCTCTTGAGTACGAAGGACACACATTCGGAAACACAACAGACATTTCCGCAAAGACAGATCAGTTAGCCTCTCTGATTATTAACAGTCAGACGAGCAATAGCATAAATTTCACAATCGATCACGATCAAGTCGTTCAAGTTTCACTTTCATTCTTAAACAATACACTACCTGAGTGTGGAGTCATTGCACAAATCATCGATGATCAAGGAGTCACTGTCACAGGTGGACAGTACAATTTTGGTTCATTGGAGTCAAACTCCTTGTTATTAACAGCGGGAGATTACACACTGAGCTATTCATCAATCAATGGTGATTATGGATACATCAGCGTTCGATACCAAGAATTAACCGGTGTGATTCAAAAAACAAAATCAGCTGGCGGACTTCGCATTAAGAAAGTGACAACACACGATGGTATTTCTCAACAGAATGATATTGTAAAGAACTACAGTTATCAACTTTCCAGTGATCCAGATCGTTCAAGTGGGCTTGTGAATCAGAAAACACCGTTTGAGTATGTGAGATATTTCGCTGAAATAAACTCGAATTCAACAGCCAATAACTGTCCAACAATCATTATGTCGTCAAACAATTTGACTGACTACGGATTGAGCGCAGGTCACCCGGTTAGCTACCAGGAAGTCATTGAGCATTTGGGAAATAATGGCAATCATGGAAAAACCGTTTATACATTTAGCGGGCATCAGGATCAACCCGATGACTCTACATTTTCTCTAAACTTTCCATTCCCACCACCCATTTCAAATGAATGGAAACGTGGTTTACCGCTCTCTACAAAGGTTTACAACGATCAAAATGAACTACTCACAGAAACGATCAATGAATACGATTTCGTAGAGGGAGCCAACGATCGTTTCGTTCATGTGATTCCCGGATTAAAAATAGGAGCAAGGACTCCGTTGAATTTCGGAGGATTGCTGTGGCCTGAATTTATCACTAGTCTTGACCTTGGACCCTACGAAATGGTATCGGCATGGCTCCACCCTTCCAGAACCATTCAAAAAGTCTACGATCCTGAAAACGGAACGGTCATGGTTTCTGAAAGCAACTTCACACACGACAGTCCCAACCACATGCTCACCACGCAAAGTACTACAACCCAAAGCGATGGTTCAACACTTATTTCGCGTACGAAATACAGTACCGATTATCAAATAGGAGTTGCCCATTCAGAAGCAGCGGCATTAAGTGCAATGAAAAACACACATCACATTTTGCACGTCCCCGTTGAGCAAACCAACTGGATTCAGCCAACACCACAAAGTACACCGCAATTGCTTTCTTCAAGTCTTACCACTTTCCAAACGCTGACAAATGGTCAAATCAAACCGTATCAGGTGTTTAGAGTTGAACCTGAAGGAATCATCACTGAAAGCAACTTTACCGAGTCTGAGGTAGACGCACAGGGAAGTTTTATATACGATTCGCGTTATGAGGACAAAGTGACGTATTCAAGTTTCGATAACTTCGGAAACTTGTTAATATCAACACCGCGACATGGAAACCCTGTGGTGTTTAAATGGGGATACGATCAAAGTTTGCCTATCGCAGCTATTCAGAACGCTACAACGTCACAAGGTGAAATGGGTGTGACACATTACAGCGGGTTTGAATCAGCAGAAGAATCGCTTCAAAACCCAAATGAGGACTTTTGGCGATTCAACAGTGCGAATGAACACAGTTGGGATGCACACACAGGTGAACAAAGTCGAAAGATATACCCATTCAATTCTGAGTACCGCGATCTTACTCCAACAGATCAGCATGGAATATATCTTGCATCCTGTTGGATGAAAACAGAAAGTGGTTTTGAATCCAACAGCAGCGCCTTGCGAATACTGGTGAATGAAAATCATGTAATCAATGTAGCCAATACACCATCGAACAGGTGGCAGTATCTGGAAGCACGATTGGATTTGGATAAAATCCGCACAGACTTTTCGATTCCTCAGAGTCAGCAAATCACACTGCGTATACTCCCACACAACGAAAGTGCATCAGGTAAGTACTTGCTGGTAGATGACATTCGATGCCATCCGTGGGAGGCAACGATGAAAACGTACACATACGATCCGGCAGTTGGAATGACTTCGCTCGAAGGTGAAGCTCAAACGGCAGGGTATTTCGAATATGATCTTATGAACCGTTTGAAAAATTTACTCGATCACAGAAAGAACATCGCGCAAACGAACACCTATCACTATGCCAATGTGGTGAATTCAGTGGACTTTACCTACAGTCCGAGTCCTGTCTATGTAGCGGTCCCTGTTGATTTTAATGCAGAAATGGCGTGCCTGGTGGATGATCAGGGAAGTTATTCATGGAACTTCGGCGACGGACAAAATGGAACAGGCCAATTGATTTCTCATACATACAATCAACCCGGAACGTATCAGGTAACCGCTACGATCACAGACACAGATGGGAAAACGGGTGAGGCACAAAAGACGATCTCGGTTGACTATAAACCGCTGATCGTTCAGTTTAGCGCCTCATCGGGATCATCACAAACTTCGATGACCCTGGATGTGAACTCAGGTTCTTCCGTAGATTTCTTAGCTGATTTGATCAGTGGATATCCTTCCGTTCAATATGAATGGAAAATCAACAATGGAAACTGGATCAATGGAAATGCGACCTGGAATTATACGTTTTACAACGATGGTCCTATGCCACTTAAACAGTATACGGTAACGGGTCGGGTCACCGACACTGTTTCAGACCAACAGACAGAACATATGTTTACAATCAATGTCATTCAGAACGGAGGTCCTTACTAACAACCACTAAATGAAATTAACGATGAAAACAATGAAACAACTATCACTCCTTATATCATTGATTGCATTGGGTGTCTGCAAAACATTCGCACAATCTGAGGACAAGAATTATGTCAAAACGCGCCAGTTGCGTGTTCCTGTTCAATCCATTCAACAATTGAATAATCTACCCGAACAAAACATGCAAACAAGCATCGTCTATTCCGACGGATTGGGGCGTACTACTCAACAGATAGCCGTTGGACAAAGCCCCAACTATTGGGATGTCATTCAGCCTGTTGTGTACGATGAACTGGGCAGGTCACACAAGCAGTACTTGCCTTACACAAGAAGCAATGACGGAAACTATGATGCGTCTTTTGAGACCCATCAGGAGATGTATTACAAAACGCAAGCAAGCATTGCACACAGTTTATATCCATACAGCGAGACAGTTTTTGAGGCCTCACCTTTGAGTCGTGTATTGGAGCAATCAGCGCCGGGAGCAGATTGGCAGTTGGGGAGCGGACATACACAAACCGTTAAGCAGCGTTTGAACCTTGCTTCAGAAGTTCACCATTGGAAGATGGTCAATGATGTGTCTGTTCACCAGGGAACATACCCCGAGGCTACTTTAATGGCGGAAGAAGCAAATGATGAGCATGGAAATACGTATATAATCTACAAAGACCAGGCAGGAAGAAAATGCCTGGAAAAGCGTCAGTTGACAGCTAACGAATGGGCAGAAACGTATTTCATTTATGATGATTTCGGGCGTTTACGCTACGTACTTCCTCCCAATGCGGTAAAACAGATGCACACTACTCAGAACTACCAGGTGTCATCACTCTCTGAGGAAGAATTGTTCATCTACCAATACAACAAACGTGGACTTCCCATTGCAAAGAAAGTACCCGGAGCCGATTGGCAATATTTGATCTATGATGATTACAATCGCCCGGTTCTCACACAAGATGGAAACTTACGGCTTCAGGGAAAATGGCGCTTCACCAAATACGATGCATCTGAGCGTGTGATCCTATCGGGGATTTATACCCCTGATGCGACACAGCAAGCCATGGTTGCGAATGCACAAGTAACAGGACTGATTTCTCCCTCAAGTCTTCCGATGTATGAGAAGCGAATGGAGAATGCAGTGGGTTATTCCAGTAATGCCTTCCCCAATACCAACATCGACATTCTGGAGATTTTCTACTACGACGATTACGATTTTGATGGAAACGGAATCGCTGATTTCACCTACGTCGATCCTCCCAACAAAATGAAGAATCAGATTGAACAGGTAACGGTGGGACAAAATCCGGTCAAGTCCCATATTTCTTTAGGAATTACCATCAGTTACTGGAATTTACCTACCGCTCACAACCGAGGAAAGTTGACGGGAAGCAAAACACGTATTCTTGGATCAGACAACTGGATTACATCTGCTTCTTTTTATTCCGAATACGGTCGTGTGTTACAAACCCAAACCATGCATCATCTTGTGGAGGTGGACATAGCCGACATGAGTTATCGTTTTGATGGATTACTCTTAAAAAGCCATCTCAAGCACACCGCCTTTGGAAACACCACTGAAGTATTCAACCGATTCGAGTACGATCATGCGGGCCGATTAATCGCCGGATGGGAACAACACAACAACGCAGCCTTGATCCAACTCAGTGAGAAACGCTACAATGAACTCGGTCAACTGATTGAAAACAACCTGGGGATTCAACAGGATGGAACCAACCTGCAATCGGTTGATTTTGCCTATAACATTCGCGGGTGGATGACCCACATCAACAATGCGGATCTTTCCAACGATATAGACATCTCTGTCGGTGACGAGTACGTGGAAAGATTAACTTCCATTGAGCTGACAAAAATCATGGTTACGGCACAGTCTGTCAAGGATCAAAACGGAATTAAGAAGACAACGATAACCGTAAAGGATGAACGAAAAAACACGTATACAGACAAACTAAACAATGAACGCCAGGCAGTAAATTCATCCAAAACGAAGTCCAGCATTACCCAATCGTTCTCAAATACAGCGAAAATCAATGAGTTGGAATCGCTTCAGGAAACCCTTGAGATCAGTTTGGACACGTTGGAGTTTTCAGAAGGAACCAGTCTTGAGGAAGCCTTCGACCAGATTGAAGGCGTGGTCGTAGAAGCGCTTTCCGAACAGGGCATCATTGGCATAAAGGCGGTAGAAGAAGTGGTGAAAAGTGTGGAGCGCCATTTGAAAAGTATCGTTGGAAATGTGTATTTTAACGACGACAACCACGATTTATTTGGAATGGAACTCAACTACAACCGTACACAAAGTGATGGGCTGAATCCTACAGCACAGTACAACGGGAACATTTCTCAAATGTTGTGGCAATCCAAAGGAGACGAAATCAAACGAGCGTATGATTTCACCTACGATGCTTCGAACCGTTTGACAAGTGCCACATATCATGAGTACGACAAAGCAGCAGAGACATGGAACGTGAATGTTGGAAAGTACTCCGTTCCGACAATCAGCTATGATGCCAATGGAAACATTCTCTCACTGGAAAGAAACGGATACCTTTCGAACACTACTTTTGGAACCATTGATCAATTGACTTACAGTTATGATCAAAACCGATTAAAGGCGGTAGAAGATGTGGTAACAACAGGAGGATATGCTGATTTTAAGAATGGAATAACAGCCACAACTGAATACACGTATGACGCAAATGGAAACATGACAAGTGACCTGAACAAAGGCATCACAGTTCAGTACAACGTACTCAACCTCCCCGAGTTGATCACGTTTAACGATGGTTCCACGATCGCATACGCCTATGCGGCAAACGCACAAAAACTCACCGCTACTTTCACCAATGCTCAGGAAAATAGCAGCTATAGCCGTGAGTACGTAGGAGGATTTATCTATAACGACAACCAACTGGAGATGTTCTCAACAGCAGAAGGACGCGCCATTCCTGATGCGAGCACAGGAGGGTTTCTGTTGGAATACCATTACAGAGATCACCTGGGTAACACACGTTTGACCTTCTCGGATCGAGATGGAAGTGGTGACATCGATGTGGCAACGGAAGTCTTGCAACAAGAACACTATTACCCTTACGGAATGACCTTCGAGGGAACAGGCGCACCCGTAATTGATGGGAAACATCCGTTCTTGTACACCAACAAGGAAATGTACGATCAGTTCGATTTGCATTGGATGGATTTTGGAGCGCGCTTCTACGATCCTGCTCTGGCAAGATGGCATGCGGTGGATCCGTTGGCGGATAAATACCATACTTATTCTCCCTACAATATGGTTATTGGGAATCCACTGAGTCTGATTGATCCGGATGGAAGAGCACCAGGACCAGGAGACAACATAGCTATAGGTACAGTTTACGTTTATAATGTTTGGTGGGAAAATGGGAATAAACAAAAAAGATTATCTCACACTTACGAATCAGATAAAACTAATGGACATAACTCTCGGCAATACAGATATTTTGATAGTAAGGGAGAGGTTTATAAAGTAGCGAATCAAGACCTTGGGTCTTCAGGAAAGTATCGGACCAAGACTGGTGAATCCAAAAAACGTATTATTGGAGGTGAGGATTATAGTGGTTTAATTCAGAACGCAAAGCAAACTGATTATGACAGAAACTGGGGTACAGCATTCTGGAAGGATGTAACTGCTGATTTGTGGAACGTTTTCTATAAGCCAGTTGTCGATGGAGGAAGAACTATTGCAGACCCTGATGCTTCAGTTCCAGATAAAATTGAGGCAGGAATAACAATTATTACTACTTTACCTTCTGGTGCTAAGTCGAGTGCCGCTAAGACGAGTACGAACGTTTTATCTAAAGGAGAGTTGCTAAGAATCGAGAACGCAGCAACTCGAATAAACAAGCCTATTACTGTTGTTGGTAGTCGTGCAAAAGGAACAGCAGGCACTTATTCGGATTGGGATTATGTTATAGAGGGTCTTAACAGCAGAAACTGGAGTAAGATTAAAAACTCATTACCAGGGTCTCGTTCTATATTGGATAATACTCCAAGAAATATAGACATATTCAAAGGTCCGGTTAATTCTAATCTTCCACACATTACAATTTACCCACGTTAATATTTTCAGTATGAAATTGGAAGATGAAATATTAGTAAATAAGTATGGGCAAGGGTTGATCGCAATTGAGCAACTAACTAATAAGTTTTCTTTGTTGAATTGGACTCAGAAGAAATTGTTTTTGAATGATATTCTTTATCTGATAATGCAGTCGAAACCAAAAGAAGCAGATATAGAGTTAGCAATTAATGAAAGTGGCTTGAAGCCTACATATACACCTTGTGTGCTTTTGCGAAAAGGGATTGCTAACCACCATTTAATAAAGATTATTGAGTTGCCCGAAGCAGAATTAAATAAAGCCTTTGTGTTATTATTAAGCCTGTTTAAAGTAGCTTATAAAAGAAGGTTTGATATTGAAAGAGATAATCCAGATAAATGGTGGTACTGGGATCTATCAGACAGTAAGAAAGTTGAAATGATAATCAATAAATCATGAAGTTACAAAGCCCCTTTATCGGGTAATGCTTCAAATGGCGCTTTTTGATTTTTTGGAAACTAGTGGTTTGAAAAACAGATAGATAAAAAACATCGTTCTTTGAAATAAGCGGTAGTAAGATAGGTCTCATGGGTAATGCTCCAAATGGCGCTTTTGGTTATTTAAAAGATTTAACGGGTTGAAAATGAGTGTAAAGAATGAATGTCGCCTGATTCCGTCGGTTGCCGGATTGAAAATCGAAGCAACAGAGGCTACATTTTACCTGTA
>JAURNA010000292.1 GCA_030830385.1 Crocinitomicaceae bacterium
AAGTCAATATGCATTTGGGTGATTTTATTTCTCGGCGTCAACGCAAACGCGCAGGAGGATCCGTACCCCGTTATTCTATCTGATCAACTCAAGGAAATTTCCGGATTGGAGCTCATTGGCGACAGCCTGTTGGTGGCCCATAACGATGGAGGTTCGGAACCCTGTTTATACCTGTTGGACCTGGACGGAAATCAGCAGAAAAAGGTGTTTGTCACCGGTGGCGACAACGAAGATTGGGAGGATTTGGCCATCGATAGCACGTACCTGTACATCGGTGATATCGGCAACAACCGAAACGAACGAAGAAGTGTGAATATCCTCAAAGTTCCCATTCGTTCTCTGCTCGATAAGGATACTGTGAAAGCCGAGCAAATCACGGTTCGCTACGCTGAGCAATTTGAGTTTCCGCCGGCAAAATCCGAGATGCGCTTCGATGCCGAAGGACTCGTAGCCTACGACGACTCTCTGTTGCTGTTCACAAAAGACCGCTCCTTTCCCATGGACGGAATGGCCTGGGTCTACAAGATTCCCAAAACTCCCGGAGAATACAGAGTCGAGAAGAAATACCGTATTTATATCGGGAAAGCAGGCTTTTGGAAAGATGCGATTACCGCGGCGGACGTATTTGAGGATACCTTCTACATCATGACCTATGATAGAATTCTCGTTCGAACGTTGAAAAATGGAGTGTTCACGGGTGACAAAGAGATCCGGTTTAGAAAGCTGAAGCAGCGCGAAGCGATTGTGGTAAAACAAGAAGGAGACATTTTCGTGGGCAGCGAAGGACAGGTGCTGCTGGGACAACAGGAAATCGACAGAATAGGAAATGGAGGCAATTAGTCCAAAGGACTTCGAGGCGGTAATTTTTGACATGGATGGAGTTTTGATTGACTCTGAGCCGAAATGGAAAATTGCAATGGAAGAAGTCTTCCGTTCGGTTGGATGTACATTGACCAAAAAGGACTTTCAGAAAACCGTCGGACTTCGAATTGATGAGGTAGTCGATTTTTGGTACGAAGAAGTTGGTTGGGAAAACGCAAGTCCGAGAGAGGTAGAACAGCACATCATGGACCGCATGGTTGAAATCATCACGGAAGAAGGAGAACCCCTTCCCGGGGTCATTGAGACCCTTCACTTTTTGAAAGATCGGGGGATGAAAATAGGCCTGGCAACATCATCCTACACCGTGTTGATCAATGCTACGCTTTCCGCATTAGAAGTAACGGATTATTTTGATCAGGTGCATTCTGCAGAGAACGAAGAATTTGGAAAACCCCACCCTGCGGTTTATCTCAGCACAGCGAAACAACTTAACGCAGATCCGACGCGCTGTCTGGTCATCGAAGATTCTTTCAACGGTATCATCTCGGCCAAAGCCGCACGGATGAAAGTGGCCTGCATTCCCGAGAAAACCCATCATCCCGACACACGGCTTAACATCGCTGATTACATGTTTGAGGACATGGGCCAAATGTTGGAATCACTCAAGGCTGAATCACCGCGGCAGACAGAAAATGGATGATACACTCACGAACCACGAACCCCTGTGAACTGCACGGGTGAGGTCGTTTTCGGAATTGAGCACACCTCCTCGCGAATGATACAATCCAACGAACGTATACCGAAGTTCCTGTGCTAAAGACTACTTGAAAAGACACCCGGAATGAAAGCGTTCGCTTCCGGACGATGTCAACATGGAACCATGATTATACAACAAAATCCAGGCCATTTTTCAAGAGTTTTCAGCTCTTGGTTATTTTTGTAAGAAAAAGAAGGCCCTAGTATGATCCAATATAACCCCAAAAGCTGGTACAAACTCATCTTTGCACTTCACAAGAGTGACACCATTCGAATCATGTGGAAAGAGTTGATCTACATCAGCATATTTACCTCTCTTATTGCATTCATAGAAATTGAGGTGTGGCCCGCGCCGGATGCCTCCGAGGAATTGATTTCGGTGTACTCCCTGATTGGATTTGTGATCTCTTTACTCCTGGTGTTCAGAACCAACACGGCATACGATCGCTGGTGGGAAGGACGCAAGAGATGGGGGGCAATGGTGAACGATACCCGAAACGTTGCCGTAAAGATAAATGCACTGACGAAGGATTCGGACGATCGCGATTTCTTCAAACGAATGATCCCCAACTTTGTATTTGCCACCAAGGAACACCTGCGGGACGGCGTGATAATGGAAGAACTTGAATTGACTCCTGAGGAAGCGAAACACCTGGAACGCAGAGATCATGTACCCGCCGCAGTTGTCGGAATGATGTATGATCGTCTTCAGACTTATAAAGAACGAGGAATCATGACAGAAGCAGAGTACCTTACGTTGGATCGTAACCTCAATGCCTTTCTGGATAGTCTGGGTGCCTGTGAACGCATCAAAAACACACCGATTCCCTTTTCTTACAGCTTATTCCTGAAGAAATTCATTTTCATATACGTGGCTACTTTGCCGTTGGCATTCGTGAACATTTTCGGGTATTGGTCGGCGCTGATTGCAACCTTCGTGTTTTACGTACTGGTTTCTATGGAAGTACTTGCCGAGGAAATTGAAGATCCATTCGGGACGGATGACAATGACTTACCGACGCAATCCATCAGCGAACGCATTCGAATGAACGTTACCGAAATCCTGACGTAAACAGCGAAAAAAGAGCAGTAAGGCTTCCTTTGGTGTTTTCCGGAACCATGGGTGAAATCGTCATACCTCCTTTTTCCCTGATGCCCATGGGTTTTTGTAAATCCGGTGGATGAATGTGTGACTTCGACAAAATAAACAGGTTCACGCAATGGGCTATTTCATCAAAAAACGGAAGCGGTTTGGGTCGCTGATATCAAAAGAATAGGTGTTCTTCTTAAACGTGAGGCGAATCGAAGAAACCCCTTTTTTAAGTTGATTTTTCAGAGGCTTGTCGAGTAAAAAATCGAATTGGGTCAAACCTTGTTGGAGCGCATCCGAATAAAAACTCTCAATATCGCGCGAATCGGATTTGCAGTTCACTTCTCCCTCTTTTGTCTGAAATACGATATGACAGCCCTTCGGAGTTTTGATTTTTAGGTCACCTTTGAGTACTACGTGCATGAAATCATAGCCATCCACGCGGTTGATTTGACCGTGAAGTGTTCCGTTTTCTCCCTCAGCGAATGAAGGCCAATTGAAGGCTTGAATTTTCGGAGCGATCTCCGGGTTTTTGTCTTTTTTTACGCGCTTTGAACTTTGAAAGAGACCCATACTTGTCGATTGGTGGCGCAAGGTACGCAGGATTTCAGAGCTATGAAAATCTACGGTCTCAACCCGCTGAAAAAAAAGAGGGTTGTCTTTTTCCCAAATACCTGGAAAAACAGTCATGTTACGGTGAAATATAACGAAAATCTCAGGGTTCATTTTCATAAATTCAGGCTTCATCTGCCCCCGAAAAAGAGCGCATGAAAACATCTTTTCTTTCCTGTAGAGGTCTTACGGCTTCACATCACGAGAAGAACGATTCGACAAACGCTTTTCGCAAGATTCAATTGAATGTTGCGAAAAATAAAGCAGTTTTTTGTGCAAAAAGGCGGTTATTTGGAAATCTGAGCGAGAAAATCACCCCTCATAACTTGTCTTTTTCTCAATACGATTGCAACACTGTATCAACAACGACGAAGCCATTTGATGCAATGGAACAGCGGTTATGGGACTCATCAGTTTTTTGTCTCAATTTCCGCCTTGAACGCCTCAACCGATTGAACGGCGATCAGCTTTTTGTCCACTTCGAATTTAAAACGTCCGAGTTGAGCACCCGTAATGATCACCTTTGCTTTTTGGGTAAAAGAAAGCAGTTCAGCTTCAATTTTCCGGAAGCGTTTTTCTCCGATTTTGGCCGTGAAACTGGTAACAATGAGCTGCGGTTGAATGGTATCGAAGGCAGTGGACAATTCCTTAATTGGAACATTTTGTCCGAAGTAATAACAATAGTACCCGTTTTGCTTCAGTACATAATAGCTCAGCAGGAGCGTTAACTCATGCTCCTCATCGTCGTGAAGAAAAAGTAAAGCAGCTTTATCCGTTGTCGGCTCATCCAGGTTCTGAATGGTTGAAAGGAGAAATTCCTTGAAAAGGTTGGAGAAAAAATGCTCGTGTGTAATATCGATTGTGTTCACCTGCCACAGAGATCCAAGTTTTACCAATGTTGGAACCACCAGCTTAGTGTACGTTGACTCCAGATCTTCATTTTCCAGTGACTCCTGAAGAATGTGCTTGATTTCCGTTCCCTTGAAGGAAAGGAGAT
>JAURNA010000293.1 GCA_030830385.1 Crocinitomicaceae bacterium
ATTTTCAAATTCATTATTTGATCCCATAAGGATAGCTTTTTACAGAAATGGCAAGATGAATTATTTATATTCATTCTTAGGATGATAAGCATTCCACTCTTTTCTACTAAAAAAACTATCTAATGAAATCTCTCCAGTCTTTTCATAGAGTTTTAATTTCTGTCGAACTTGAATTGTGTTTCGATGACGATATAACCAACGAATTTCTTGGCTTGTAATACTTGTCCCAAAACCACTTTTTTGAGTAATTTCGCTACTTTTTTGAGTAATTTCGCTTAAGTCCAGTTGCTCAACAATAAAGTGTACTGTTGACGCTCTATTATACATTTGGAATTCTAATCCAGCCTTACTTGTTCTACCCCATCCAATTCTTCCCCTTTTCTCACGATCCATTTCATTTGCTCCTCTTTGAGCAACGTTGTATTTGTTATGATTACTGAGAAATGTTCTAAAATCGGTTCCTCTTTTGTGATCTACAATATCGTTTTTTATGTAGCTATCATTAGAATATCTGTTAGGTGAAATTGGATCCCAAACAGCATTTGTTAGATCATTTTGAATTAAAATGTTATTCAATTCCTGCCTAGAAAGTCCACACCAGCGAATACGGATTTCTGTCTTTCTAATTCTCGTTTGTGTTTCTAATGCCGCCAGCGCCTCTTTCCTGGGTTGATCCAGACCGTAAATAATATCGCCGTCTTTAAAGTTCTGAACTAATGCCTCGTACACCATATTTTTTTGTTTTTAACTGATTTTTACTCACTCAACCCAGAAATTTATACACAATATCCGAAATAGAAATTACATGGGGAGGAATATCGAAAGGTATAGTTGTTTAGCGTTAATTACTGTAGAGAAACCAAGGGCTCTATTTTGCTGAATTCCAGCGGCTATCATCCTTGTTTCAAAATGTCAATGTTGAACGAAGATAGCATTAAAAAGAGAGTTATCCACTTTTATCCTTCGGCAATGGACAAAATAACTGTGCAATACGTTGTTGTCAGGTAGGTTTAGCGATTCGTTATCGTTTGAAAACGGGATTGTCAGTGGCGGCAGCGTTTTAGCAAAAAATACAATTGGCAAAGTGTTTGTTATCATTTTCAAAAGTGGAGCAACGGTGGTAGCTGGAAGAAACGCTGGTTTGCTTTGCGGATGGGGTATAAAAATCAATTGGACATGTCAAGTGTTCAACGATCAACTGGACAACTTCCATATCCGTGCTCACAGGGGAGGCAGGCTGTGTTAGCTATCGGAGACGTAAGAAAAGTAACACCTGCAACATGCTTTTTCGTACTGACAGCCAGGGAATATCAATGGCTTGTAGTGAACCAATGCGATCTCTTTCGTACCTTAGCTAGGGTATTTTGGAACCTTTCGGGTTGCCTGTGACCGGAAGTTCAGAGAAAAACAGAACGTTCATTTTTCGTTCCATGTTTTTTCCTGACTTAGTGTACTAATTACAATATGTATATTTGTATTGTAATAAACCCGCAAATTGACCCCCTTATGACTGAAACGAGCAACACGTATATAGCCCCTTTTTTCGCGGTCATTTTTGGCGGTGACGGGGACTTGTCTAAGCGAAAAATTCTACCGGCATTCTACAATCGATGGGACGATGGTCAGTTGGACATGCCCTTTCAAATTCTCTGCATATCGCGCTCACAGGAGAACGCCACCCAATTCAAAAAAGAACTCCGCCCCTTCATCGAAAGTTCCATTCCGGAAGGAGGAGAAGATCGCATCGACTCGTTTTTTGAACGGATCGAGCTCGTACACATCCCCGAAATCAGCGAAAAAAACGTTGCATCCCTTTCGAAAAAGATAAAAGCCGAACCGGATTGGCAACGCACGTTCTACCTGTCGGTTCCCTCGGCTGCATTCAACGAAATTTGTACCGTATTGAAATCTTCGGGGCTTGTAAACGAGAATAGCAAGGTCGTTCTTGAAAAGCCGCTGGGTCACAACCTCGCATCGAGTAATGAGATCAATACATCTATCCTGAAAGCCTTCGGGGAGCGACAGATATTCCGAATCGATCACTACCTGGGAAAAGAAACCGTTCAAAACCTCATGGTTCTCCGGTTTGCCAATCACTTGTTTGAACGATCGTGGAACGCAGAAAACATAGACAACGTCCAAATAACTGTGGCGGAAAGTCTTGGTGTTGAAAAACGGGCAGATTACTACGACAAAACCGGAGCACTTCTGGATATGGTGCAGAATCACCTGCTTCAATTGCTGTGTTTGGTAGCCATGGAACCTCCTTCCACACTTACAGCAGATAGCGTTCGAAACGAAAAACTCAAAGTACTGGAATCCCTGCGCGTCTTCAATAAATCCGAACTGAAAAACAACGTGATCCGCGGCCAGTATTCGCGGGGAACAGTAGGCGAAGAAAAGGTAAAATCATATCTGGAAGACATCAGGCAGTTTGAGTCAGAAACCGAAACCTTCGTTGCATTGCGCGTATTCATCGACAATTGGAGATGGAAAGACGTTCCCTTCTACCTCCGCACGGGAAAACGGATGAAGAGACGCTATTCCGACATCGTGATCAATTTCAAACCCGTTCGGCACAACATTTTCTCCGATGTGGAAAAGATTCCGGCCAACCGCCTGATTATTCGATTGCAGCCTGACGAACGAATCGAATTGGTGCAGCTCAGCAAAATTCCGGGTCCGGGTGGATATCGGTTTAAACCCATTTCCCTCAAACTGGACTTTGTTGATTCCTTCAAACAGCGCATGCCAGAAGCCTACGAGCGCCTTATTATTGACATTCTGCGCGGAAATCAGACATTGTTTATGCGCTACGATGAACTGGAATCTGCCTGGAAATGGATCGAATCGATCAGTCGCTATTGGCACGACGAAACACGCCTCGTGCTCTACGATTCAGGATCGTGGGGACCTGGCTACGAAATCATGGATGAGAGTACAAAATGGCAAGCGAAATGACACTTTCTGTTGCATCCTTTGCTTCCATGGACAAATTGGGAGAGGCACTTTCTGAACGAATCGGAAACAACCTGATCGAAGCCCTCTGCGAAAAGGGGACGGCCCGAATGCTGCTTTCGGGAGGCACTACACCCTGGCCGGTTTACACGTTACTCTCCCGGTTGGAACTTCCGTGGAAATCCATAGAATTGGGCTTGGTAGACGAGCGTTTCGTACCCAATTCAAGTGATCACAGCAACGAGCGAAACATTCGCGAATCCCTCCTGCAAATGAACGGTGCCCGGGCCACTTTTTTCCCCATGGTTCTCGACGCAGAGGATTCCAGCAACAATCTGGCACAAATCAGAGAGAGCTATCATGGTTTTAGCGAACACACGGATGTTGTTATTCTGGGAATGGGAACAGATGGCCATACCGCCTCCCTGTTTCCGGGAGATACCGCCTCGGAAGCCATCATGAATGGAAACGAATCCTCTGTTTTCATGACCACCGCACCGTCGTATCCAACCGAGCGCATTACCTGTAGCAGTGCGTTGCTTTTGAAGGCATCCCACATGTACCTGATCATAAAAGGAAACGAAAAATGGGACATTTTAGCATCTGCCTCGGAAAACCTGCCCATCAAGCGCTTCTTAACAGCGCGTAACGATATTCAAATTTATTACGCTTCATCATGACACATTCGAAACTAATTGAAGTTACCGGACGCATACGCAAGCGAAGTGAAAATTCACGCAAAGCGTATCTCGAACAATGCAAAAAAAACGTTGAGCGGTCCGTCGTTCGCGGGAAACTCAGCTGCGGAAACCTTGCCCATGGTTTCGCCGGATGTACCGTCGCCGGAGAAAAAGAACGACTATCTGGCGAAATCGCTCCAAATCTGGGTATTGTAACCGCATACAACGACATGCTTTCCGCGCACAAAACCTATGAAGATTATCCGAAGGAATTGCGGAAATATGCACGGGAGCTTGGAGGTACCGCTCAGGTGGCAGGAGCCACTCCGGCCATGTGTGACGGAGTTACGCAAGGACAGGACGGGATGGACCTTTCGCTGTTCAGCCGGGATATAATCGCCCTCTCGTCCGTCATTGCACTTTCCCACGATATGTTCGACGGAGTACTCAACCTCGGAATCTGCGATAAGATTGTGCCCGGATTGGTTATTGGAGGTCTTCATCTCGGGCATCTTCCCAACGTATTTGTCCCTGGCGGACCCATGCCAAGTGGCATTCCAAACGAAGAAAAGGCCCGGATTCGACGCGAGTTTGCCGAAGGAAAAATCGGTAGAGATGAATTGTTGAAGGGTGAATCCGATTCCTATCATTCACCCGGAACCTGCACGTTCTACGGAACCGCAAACAGCAATCAAATGCTCATGGAAATCATGGGATTGCAGCTCCCGGGATCCAGTTTTGTGAATCCCGATACCGCCATGCGAAAGGCTCTCAACCGCGCAGCAGTGAAACAACTCATGGAGAACATTCAATCAAACAATTTCGATTCATCCATTGGAAACATTGTGAGCGAAAAAACCGTTGTGAATGCCATCGTCGGACTCCTGGCAACGGGAGGCTCCACCAATCATACACTGCATATACCCGCAATGGCAAAGTCGGCAGGTATTCTTGTCAACTGGGATGATTTTTCCGATTTGTCGGAAATCGTCCCGCTGGTTGCCCGTGTGTATCCAAACGGCCCCGCAGACATCAATCACTTCCATGCTTCAGGCGGAATGGCCTACGTGATTCGCACGCTTCTGGACCACGGATTGCTGCATGAAGATGTGGATACGATTTGTGGAAAAGGGCTGGAGAGATATACAAAAGATCCGAAGCTGACGAGTGGAGAAATCGTCTATGAAGACGGTCCGCGTGAAACCTACAATGACAACATTCTGCGTTCGGCCCAGCATCCGTTTCAAGTGAGTGGAGGTCTGAAAGTGTTGAAAGGAAATGTAGGGACTGCCGTGATTAAGTCATCTGCATTAGACCCGGAAAACCATATCGTAGAAGCCGAAGCGATTGTGTTTGATTCACAGGAAGCACTCATGGCTGCCTTCAAAAACGACGAGCTCAACAAAGATTTCATTGCGGTTCTTCCCTTTCAGGGTCCCAGGCACAAAGGAATGCCGGAACTGCACAAGCTCACTCCGCCCCTAACGGTTCTTCAAAAGCGAGGATACAACGTTGCGCTGATCACCGACGGACGAATGTCAGGTGCCTCGGGGAAAGTTCCCGCAGCAATTCACCTGTCTCCGGAGGCATGTGATGGTGGGCCCATTGGTAAGATCAAAACCGGAGATCGCCTCATTTTGGATGCTACAACCGGCAGACTTGAATGCCTGGATGAGGATTTTTTAACCCGCCCGAACCGTAGTTTGGAATACGACGATCAAACCGTCGGAAGAAACTTGTTTTCCAACCTGCGAACACTGGTTTCGACAAGTGATCATGGCGCTAGTTTTATCGTTTAAATAAGAAGAGTATGCAAAACGGAATCGAAAACGTGTTGAGCCGAAACCCACTAATTCCCGTGGTTAAAATGAGCGGGGCAGAAGACGTCATCCGGATTGGAAATGAACTGGGCGAACAAGGAATTTACTGTGTTGAGATCACGTTGCGCACGGAATTCGCCTGGGAGGCCATTCAACAGTTCAAAGAACAATTCGGAGACACTTTTGAGGTGGGTGTTGGAACGATTGTGAACAGCGAACAAATCGCGAAAGCCAGGGAAGTGGGGGTCGATTTTTTGGTAAGCCCGGGCTGTACATCTCACATCGCTCAACAACTTGAACACAGCGGAATTTCTTTTCTTCCGGGCGTTTCAACACCGTCTGAAATCATGAGAGCGATGGAATTTGGCTGGCGTTACTTCAAATTTTTTCCGGCCAATTTATTCGGTGGAATAAAAGCCCTTTCCACGTATGGAGCTGTTTTTCAGGAAGCCAAATTCTGTCCGACGGGAGGAATTTCTGAAAGCAATTACCCGGATTTTCTGGCACTGGACAATGTTTGTGCCGTAGGCGGATCGTGGATAATCAAATAAAAATCACCATATTAGAGACAAATACAAGATGTTATGGGTCTTTTCGGAAATGTATTCAAAAAATTCGGAAATGCTGCTTCAGGCAATACGAAGAAAAGCAATCATGAGGACGGACTTGTTCCTCTCGCACGTTCTGCATCGAACAATGAACGCATTCGCTGGGATGAAATCGAACGAATTGAATTTAAAAACATCGTCGAAGGGTCTGTGAAACCAAATGTCTTTCTCGTAATCACCGGCGCAGGAAAGCGAAACGAAATCGCGCAGAAAGATTCGGTGTATCAAGATGTGTACAATGTGGTGTCCAACTATGAAGGTTTCGATTTGACGAAGGTAATTGAGTCGATGGCTTGCACGGAGAATGCTACGTTTCTGCTTTGGGAGAATCTCAACTTAGTTAAGCTGGACAAACTGAAGTATGCTGCTGTCAGGTGAATGGACCAACGGGAAGCAGGAAAATAAAATGTTCGGCACAGGACGTCTCATTTCGATCAATCCAACGCCGAATAACCACGGGTAATGGGTTCAAAATGGGGATTCAAACGTAGGGTCCTGGTTCATTGTAAGATGGGTTTTATTTGATTTTTTTCGCAAAATTCAGTTGAATCTTGCGAAAATTATTCAATTCTGATGGCTTCAATCACATCAGAAGCCATCATGGAGACACGCCCCCGAAGCTCAGCAGCAGTATCTCCCGCACGCCCATGGAAGTACACACCGATACATGCAGAATTGAGCGCCGAGTAACCCTGAGCGAGCAATCCTGTGATCATTCCGGTGAGAACATCTCCGGATCCTCCGGTTGCCATTCCGGGATTCCCGGAAGTGTTGAAGAATGCATTTCCCCCGGAATCTGAAACGCACGTATGCGCATCCTTCAGTACAACAATGCAATTGTATGCTGAGGAGAATTCTTTCTGCTTTGCGAGTCGCTCTTCAGAATCTGCCCATGCTCCAACAAGCCGTTCGAATTCCTTCGGGTGGGGGGTGAGGATGGAATTTTTGGGAAGAGAATTGAGCAGATCAGGATGCTCCGACAGCATGTTCAGTGCATCTGCATCCAGGACGATCGGTTGTGTCGTTG
>JAURNA010000294.1 GCA_030830385.1 Crocinitomicaceae bacterium
ATCTCTATCGGAGGAGAATTTGGATGGGGTCTCGCATTCAGCACTACTGGTGCCGGAGAAGAAGTTTCTGAAGGAGAAGGATTGGATGCAGGTACTAACAACCAAATTGCAACAATCACTACAACGACAGATAAGTCTTCTTCTTTCGGAATCGATACTGACAACATGAACTCAGTATTCGGTCCTGCAGGAACTCTTCGTATGACTTTCCACTTCTAAGAAGTAGTAATCATTTATTTGAAAAGGCGTTCTTCGGAGCGCCTTTTTATGTTTCCATCCGCAAAAATGCCTTTCTTTGCAGGGCATGAAAGAAAAAATTACCATTGCAATCGACGGATATTCGTCCTGCGGAAAGAGTACGCTGGCCAGAGGTTTGGCGCGCTCCCTCAACTATATTTTCATCGATTCCGGGGCCATGTACCGAGGCGTTACATTGTACGCCCTTGAAAACAATCTTATCGCTGATGAACAGGTTCAAAAAACAGCTTTGATTGCCGCCTTGCCCTCCATTGCATTGTCATTTGAGCGAAGTGAATTATCCGGTCACCCTGAACTGCTTCTGAATGGACAAAACGTGGAGAAGGAAATCCGCGTACCCCGTGTATCCAATCAGGTCTCTAAAGTCGCCGCAATACGCGAAGTACGGGAAAAGCTTGTTGAAGAACAGCGAAAGCTGGGCCGGCACGGAGGAATTGTCATGGATGGCAGGGACATTGGATCAGTCGTATTTCCCGATGCCGAACTCAAACTGTTCATCACTGCGGCTCTTGAAGTGCGCGTAGAACGAAGGTTTACGGAACTCACAAAAAAAGGAATCGAAATTTCGCGCAATGAAGTGAGGGAGAACCTTCAGGATCGCGATCATTTGGACAGTACGCGAGCGGAAAGTCCTTTGATCCGGGCAGTGGATGCAATTCTTCTGGACAATAGCCAGCTCAATCGTGAAGAACAACTCGAAATTGCGATCAAACATGCGAAAAAATTGATCTCAAAAGCCTCTCGCTAATTAAATGTTATTAAATTAACGGACAATTAGAATTTTCACTGAATTTAACCTAACAAATTACCCACTGTACAATGAGTTCGATTTCCAAGGTAACAGAGACCATCATCAATCGCAGTCCGTTCCTGCGAGAAGCCATGACTGAAAACTTGATTAATATTTCTGCACTCGCCAGGAAAATCAAACCGGAAATAGAAAAAATTACCGGAAAAGAAATCAAGGAGGGAGCCATCGTAATGGCAATCAAGCGAATGTCACCGGGAGTTTATCACAAGCTCAATATTAAAATCAACAACGTAATTGGTGGAATTGGAGATTTTCTCGTGCGCAGCGACCTTGTCGATTTTACCTACGAAAATTCGGAGTCCATTCGCCTGGCTCAAAGTCAGCTTATTCAACACATTCAGGACGACAAAGACAGTTTCTTCACGCTTTGTAAAGGAATAACGGAAACGACCTATATCGTCAATTCAAAGTTCACGTCGGATATCAAGCATTTTTTCAAAGATGAAAACCTGAAATCGCACAACAAGGATTTGTCATCGATTACGGTTAAGTTGCCGAAAATGAACACAGAGACCTACGGAGTGTATTATTACATTCTAAAGCATCTTGCCTGGGAAGGAATCAATATTGAACAAGTAGTTTCGACATCCAATGAGTTTACGGCAATTGTGAAATCGGATGACATTGATGTAGCTTTCAAAATCCTCATGCAGTTGAAACGAAATTTCTAGCGATTCTAATCTTTCTCAGGGTTGCGGCATTGTTCTTCAGGACGCGCTCCGCACAATCCGCATGCAGCTCCCTCTTCTTGTAAAATAGGATTGTTACTCGCACACGTACCTGCAAATTCACCGCCCTTTTTTGCCCAGATTTTGATTGCGATTCCCCCAAAAGCCAGGGCTAAAAGACCAATTGCAATAAGAAAAAGCTCCATAATTTTCTAGCTATACTGCAAAAGTACGTATTAATTCTGATCAATCAGGTCGCCGGTACCGTACTGATTGAACTCAATTGCACTGGGGGTTCCTTTGTACAAAACGTCTCCCGTAAGCTTTGTTTCCACACGTATCGGAATGTTGTTGGCACGAACCCGCGCTATTCCCGAAGAGTTAGAAATCACATTCAATGAATCAGTCACGTTGATGTCGTAGGCATTTCCATCTCCATAGCCTTGCAGGATAATCCGCAAATACTCCGCCTCTCCGTTGAGCGTACACTCACCCCAACCGTTCAATATCATGTTGAAGACTTTGCTTTTCACATTCAAATCGCATGATCCGGCGCCTTCTTCACTCAGCCAGGTTAGATAGGGTATATCCAGCTGATCCTGGCAGGTTAAGGTGGAAGATCCCAGGTATTTGACGTTGAAAATGTCCTTTAGATGCAATTCAACATCAATTTCGTGCTTGTAGCTGCGGAGAAAACTGCATTTGTTTTCATTCGTAATACACAATCTTCCGTCCACGATATTCGACTCTACGAAATTCACAAGATTCCTGCCTCCGGTAATCACCATCTTCTCAACGGTATCCTGAACGAGTATGTAGTTGAGATTAGGGCCCAGTTCCAGTTTATCAAATGAATCGAGGGCTATTTCAATCGTTGTACTTTCTCCGGCAGATTTCACACAGCGCCTTTCGTGCGCTTTCTTACAGGAAACGAGTACCAAAATTGCTATGACCATCCAATACCTCATCATCTTTTAAACATGTATCCGATTCCATACTCAATGTAGTCGGCGCGTGCCCAGTGTGACTTCAATGTAACGCCCAGATTCAATCCATTATCAAATACATAGCGCGTACCGACTCTGTGGTAGAATCGATCATCCGGGCTGAATTTATCCCAAACGTAAACGCCCATTCCCACAATCAAATGCAGCCTTCCCATCGGGACTAAATAGCCGCTGAAGACGCCCATTTGGATCAATTCTCCCTGTGTTTTTGCTACATCTGGATGAAACACCATGTTTGCCTGGTTCGAAAGGACATCAAACGTTACTTCTACTCCCCGTTTCGCTCTGAAATAGTGCCGGCCAGTTAAGGATAGACCGAACACACCGTATTTTTTCCCATTCACCGGAAAGGTCTCTTTTACGGTTCCAAAAGCAACAGCTCCATATTCCCGTGAGTTCCCTGCCTCGGAATTCGAAGGCGGATGCGAGTCACAATCGACCGCCTCTCTCATTTTGTAGGCATATCCCAGTGACACATAGGGAAGATTCAGCCCCAGATTCGGAACTTTTGTCGCCCCATTCGAAAAGTGCGTAATGTCCAACCCCAATGCTGCAGAATGATTCCCGAAAGTAAATCGACTCTCGAGTCCCAACACGACTTGTGCGTTTAAGTGAGTAGAAATGGCAACGTTAAGCGGGTTGGTCTCTGCGTCGTACACTTTTGTTCCGTAGCCTACTCCACTCCCCGTCTTGAACGAGAATCGGTGCCATTTTTGTCGGATGATTGGAAATTGAGCAAAGGCATATACACCCAAGTAACTCCCCAACACATCGCGGTTGCCCACGCTCCCAAAAAATGCTGTTATGCCATACGATGGGTAACGATGAATTGCATTCCAATGGGCCTCTCCTTTGGTTTGAATGTAATAGGAAAATTCTCCGGCGAAAGCATGTTGTTCAAGGAGATGACTCATAGTCGTTCGATGAGCTGCGAGAAAACCAGTCTTGAACTTTCCATCCAGCCATATCTCCCCTTTTTGCGCCGTAGCAACAGAAAACAACAAAAGTATAGAGATGGCGAGGGAAAATCGCATAACAACAAATGTACGAAATCCCTGCATGTAAAATGTCCGCGATAAACACTCACCGAATACTTGTTAAACTCGTCTGAAGCATACAGAAATAGTACCTTTGAAAAAAAAACGAAATGGACGAACGCCTCCTTGCCTTTCAACGCTTACTGGACATCATGGATGATCTTCGGGAAAAATGTCCTTGGGATCGAAAACAGACCCTTGAATCTCTCCGGCATCTTACCATTGAAGAGACATATGAACTGGCCGATGCGATCACCGACCAAAACATGACCGAATTGAAAGGTGAAATAGGGGATCTCTTCCTTCACATGGTATTCTACTGCAAAATCGGTCAGGAAAAAAGCGAGTTTGACGTCACGAGTGTTCTCAATTCCATCTGTGACAAACTCGTTCATCGCCATCCTCACATTTATGGCGACGTTGAAGCGAATACGGAGGATGAAGTGAAAGCAAACTGGGAAAAAATCAAATTAAAAGAAGGCAAAAAATCTGTACTATCCGGTGTTCCGAATTCGCTCCCTGCACTTGTGAAAGCCTACAGAATACAGGAAAAAGTCAAAGGTGTGGGCTTCGAATGGTCAGAGCGTGAAAATGTGTGGGCGAAGGTAAAGGAAGAACTGGAAGAACTCCACGACGAGGTCGAACGCGCAACGGACCTTTCTACAATTGAGGATGAGTTCGGGGATGTTATGTTCTCACTGATCAACTATGCACGTTTCATCGGAGTAAACCCGGAAGATGCTCTTTCCCGTACCAACCGGAAGTTCATCCGTCGATTTTCCCGCATGGAGCAATTAATGGAAACCGATCAATTGGCTGTTGGTGAATCCTCCCTCGAAATCATGGATACATACTGGGAAAAAGCAAAAATTGAGGAGCGAGGAAAGCCGTAAAATCAATCCTTCATACTGTTCAGTCTGTTTTACTGATTTTCGACTTTATATTGCTCTCATTGTTGTATCTTTAGACCTCGATTACAGAACCCTTACAAAACTATGAAGCAACTGTCCTTCTACCTGCTTGTTTTTTTACTTGTAAATAATGCTTATTCCCAAAATGTTACAATTCGCGGTGCCGTATACGACTTCAGCAGTGGTGGTGAGGCTATGCCTAACGAAAAAATTCGATTGCTGGACAAAGACAGCAACCTCGTTCAGGGTGCTTACACCGACCTGGAGGGAATTTTCAGCCTACCCAAAGTAGCCAGGGGATCCTACATCGTTCGTATTGAAAACGCAGCTTACGAAGTTATCTTCGACAACATTGAAGTAACAAAATCCGAAGGAGTTATTGAGCGCACCTACAACATGAAGAAGCGCGATGACGTACTGAGTGTGGATGAAGTCAAAGTAACAGCACTGGATCAGCGAAAGCGAAGAGAAATCCTTATTTCGGAAATCACACTTGACAGAAAAGGACTCGAGCGAATTCCATCGGTTGGTGCCGAAAACGATATTGTTGGTGCATTCAGCGTAACCCCCGGGGTAATCACCACTGGTGACCAGGGAGGACAGATTTACGTACGTGGTGGAACCCCCATTCAGAACAAAATTCTTCTGGATGGAATGACCATCTACAGCCCTTTCCACTCCATCGGTTTCTTCTCTGTGTTTGAAACAGAGCTCATCCAGAGCGCAACCATACTCACCGGGGGATTTGGCGCCGAG
>JAURNA010000295.1 GCA_030830385.1 Crocinitomicaceae bacterium
AGCATGGAAGTGTAGATCGTTCCCTGGCCACTCTGGTCATGCAAGGCAATTACCCCAAAACCACCAGAAATATTCTTGAAGTATTGGTCGTAAGAAAGGCTGTACGTAACGTAGTTTCCTGAGAGACTCGGCCATTCATTTCTGTAATTAACAGCAAATCGCGGGCATCCATACGAACCAGCAAATGCCGGATTCAAATAGAGCGGATTAGCGTAAAACTGCGTAAACTGAGGATCCTGTGAGTACGCAGACGTGGTTGCGAGGCAGATAAGGCCCAGTATGAATATCTTGTTCAAACCTTTCATCAAATGATAATCGTAACATTGTGATTCTACTTTCAACGGCAGAAATTTAAATAAAGTTACAAATATTGTAAATACGCCATAATATTCAAAGCGATAGAACGATTTTTTAGAGTTGCATAATCTTGTTTGTGTAGAACCCGGAAATACTCAATTGTAGGTCCATTCTGCTCAATTAGAATTTCAATACTATCGCAGGTCTGTTCAAATAACGAGTAAAATACGCCATATCGCTTGTGATAACCAGATTTAGAAAGTACGTTTGAGCTTCTGAAGTGTTAAAATTTTTCGCTTCTTTGATTTTGGGTAATAATCAAAAGAATTATTCGTTTGTGCTTTGATAACATGTCTGTACTTATGTTAAAACGAAATTTCAGGGGACTTTCGATCGTTTTCGGGATAATGTGTATATCCGGTTATTCCTATGCACAGCTCACTTTGCAAGTGGACATTCCGTGGAATACTCCTCAAAAAATATCACAAGGAGAAACTTCGATCACCGTTCCGTCCATCGAAGGACAGGACCTTGATGGTAATCGTCCCAATTTTTTCTGGAGAAAACCGATTGCCTCACCGCATCTGGAACTGGAACTGAGTGTTTTGGAGACACAACCGGCTCTCAGTCAGGAAATATCCTTTTTGGAGCATCAATACATCGAAGTGGCAGAAGCAGATTACACACTTCGAACCTCCTCGGCGAATACAGACCATTACATGGTGCTGAATTTGTTTCCGTTTGTGAAGGCAAACGGATCGATTCACCGAATTACGAAAGTGGGTATCAAATCGAAAAATAAGGAGTACGTTCCTCCCTTCTTTCAGAAAGACTTTGTGTACAATTCTGTTTTGGCGGATGGATCAGGCGTTTGGTACAAGATTTCGGTTTCACAGGACGGAATCCATAAGCTCGACTGGGATTTTCTCAGGGATGCCCTCGAGCCGTTGGGAGTGGATATGAACAACCTCAACCCGGATCACATTCACATTTACGGAAATGGAGACGGACGTCTTCCGGAGTTGAATTCAGATCCGCGAACGGATGATCTGGCCAAGAATGCGGTCCACATGGAAGACGGTGGAGATGGTTCTTTTGATCAAGGCGATTACCTGCTCTTTTACGGTTGGGGCCCACACAGAATGAGTCAGCAGAGCGCCACGCAAATGACCCTGGATCGAAATCCGTACTCGGATGTCTCGTGCTATTTCATCAACGTGAATTCCGCTGAACCACCTTTGCACATTACGAACGCAACGCTCTCAAGTCAGCCTGTAACACACAATGTATCTACCTATTCATATTATCAGCGTCACGAAATTGACACGAGAAATCTGGTAGGCGGAGGACAGCGTTGGTACGGTGAAGTGTTTGATGCAAACCTCTCCCAGAATTTTGGGTTTTCTGTGCCCGATATCGATCTTTCGGCCACGGCTAGTTTCGAGGTGTACTTAGCAGCGAATGCAAAGGTCACATCCGGGAATACACATACATACTATGTCAACGGAGTTCAGGTGCATTCAGCGACATTGCCCATGGCTGGCTCTGATTACCTACGCGGAAACGCAAGCTTTTCTGTCGCAACCCCGTCGAGTTTAATGACGCTTAACATGGTTGTTGCCAGAACTTCAGCAGACGTGGTCGCATACCTGGATTTCATAGGGCTGAATGCCCGCAGACAGATCCGTACTTTTGGAAGTCAGATCAATTTTCGCGACCTCGAATCGGTAGGAACAGGAAACGTAGCTGAGTACACTGTGAGTAACATGAATGCAAGCTCGGGTTTCGTTTGGGAAGTAACCAACCGCCACGTGCCAAGCTCGGTGCAAGGGACGCTTTCCGGGAATAATTATACATTCGCAATGGAAGCGGACAGCTTGCGGGAATTCGTTGTTTCAGACGGGGTTTCGTACTTGACTCCCACGGCCGTTGGCGAAGTACTGAATCAGAATTTGCACGGTCTGGCACAGGCAGATTATCTCATCGTAACGCACAAGGCATTCATTGCAGGCGCAAATCGCCTGGCGAATTTACATCGATCCGAAGGCACTACGGTTCACGTTGTGACTGCCGAACAGGTATTTAATGAGTTCAGCTCCGGAATGAAGGATCCTACTGCCATCAAAATGTTCGCGAAAATGTTTTACGATCGTGGCGAAATTGATCCAGCAACACGCCCGAAATATTTGCTGTTGTTCGGAGATGGAACCTACGATCCGAAAAATCGACTGCCGGACAATAACAACTTCATATTGACCTATCAGGTCCACAATTCGGAGAATCACATCCAGGCGCTTGTTACCGATGATTATTACGGAATGCTGGACGACAATGATGCGATCAATCCGGGTGATATGCTGGATATCGCAGTTGGTCGCTTGTTGATTTCAAGCACGCAAATCGCTACAGAACAAGTGAACAAGATTGAACACTACATGAAAAATGGCTCCAGTCTATATTCGACGGCCAACACAAATTGTGCCTCTGACAACGGCTCCAGTACCTTCGGAAATTGGAGAACGAAATATGTACAGGTTGCAGATGATGAAGAATTCGGATATTTCATCAATACGGACTGCGAACCATTGGCGAACTACCTCAAAGATTCGATTCCGGAAATGAATGTGGACAAAATCTACCTGGATGCATATCAGCAGGTTACTTCCGCCGGAGGACAGCGCTATCCGGATGTAGTAGATGCGATCAATGACCGTGTGGAGCGAGGAGCTCTCGTGATCAATTACGTTGGGCACGGAGGCGAAGTAGGTTTGGCGGCAGAACGAGTTGTTGACCTGCCCCAGATTCAGGATTGGAAAAACATCGATCATTTGTCGCTATTTGTATCGGCGACATGTGAGTTCACCAAATACGACGATCCCGACCGCATTTCAGCGGGAGAATGGACCTCTCTGAATCCGTATGGTGGTGCAATAGCACTGATGACCACGGCCAGATCTGTCTTCTTTGGAGTCAACTCAACCACCTTGGCGCGTTTCCGGGAAAATGTATTTGACCGCGATGAGAACAACAACC
>JAURNA010000296.1 GCA_030830385.1 Crocinitomicaceae bacterium
AAAACGCAGCGGGAAGTAACTCGAACAAACGAAGTTTTACACTCATAGGTGACCCGGGATTGAAAATCGCGATGCCGAACATGCAGGTAATTACGGATAGCATAAATGGCTTGAGTCCAACTGTCGAAATCGATACCATCCGTGCGTTGAGCAAAGTGACCATCAAAGGACACATGGAAGATCGTTCCGGCAATTTGCTGTCGAATTTTAACGGAGTTGTGTACCCAACGGTCTTTGACAAACCGAAAGACCAGCAAACACTTGGCAACGATACAGAATCACCTGTTCTTACCTATGAAATTCAGCAAAGCAGAGTCTACAGTGGAAAAGCGAGCGTAACGAATGGTTATTTTGAGTTTTCATTTATCGTTCCGAAGGACATCAACTATTCATTCGATTTCGGCAGATTGAGCTATTATGCCGAAAATGGCTCTTACGATGCCATGGGAGTGGATACCAGAGTGTATGTTGGAGGAATTGACCCAAACGGGATCAACGATTCTCAGGGACCTCAAATCGAATTATTCCTGAATGAAGAAACGTTTGTGGATGGCGGAGTAACGAATGAATCTCCCATTCTCATTGCAAAACTCTTTGATGAAAATGGAATCAACACGGTTGGAAACGGAATCGGTCATGATCTGATCGCCACGTTGGATGGTGAAACAGGAGATCCGATTGTGTTGAACGATTATTACTCTGCTGATTTGGACTCGTATCAGTCGGGTGAGGTCCGTTACAATTTTAATGATCTGGAACCCGGAAATCACACCTTAGCACTCAAGGTGTGGGACGTGAATAACAATTCTTCCGAGGCAACCCTGGAATTTATCGTCACAGAAAAGGAAAACATCGCACTGGAGCACGTATTGAACTACCCAAACCCATTCACTACCCGAACGGAATTTTTCTTTGAGCACAACCAGGCCTGTGTGGGCATAGATGTGCAGGTACAAATCATGACAATATCAGGACGATTGGTGAAAACCATTCATGAAACGATCCAATGCGACGGTTTCCGTTCCAAGGGAATTCCCTGGGATGGACTGGACGATTTTGGAGATCAATTGGCGAAGGGAACGTACATCTATCGATTGAAAGTCCGAAATCCAGACGGAGAAACGGCCGAGAAGATGGAAAAATTGGTCATTTTACGATAAGCAACACAATAAAGGGGGCATTAAAACGTATATTTGCCGTCCAAAATGAATTACCTACATGATTAAAAACTGGATATACTCAACATTGGTGCTCACAGTAACCACCAGTGCCTTTGCTCAGTCTGGAGTGACAGATGACGACTTACAGCTCAATACGATCACTACCGCAGTCCCATTCGTGTCCATTACTCCCGATTCCAGAGCAGGCGGTATGGCAGATGCCGGAACAGCACTCAGTGGCTCAAGCTACTCTGTTTATTGGAACACAGCAATGTTGAATTTTGCTGAAGATCGTTCCGACATTAGTATATCGTACACTCCATGGTTAAGACAGCTTACAAATGACATTCACCTGTCGTATCTTTCTTCCTATTACCAGCTTGATGAACGCAACTCTGTCGGTGTAGCATTGCGCTTCTTCAATTTGGGTGAAATTACGTTTACCAACGCCGATGCAGAAATCATTCGTGAAGACAAACCAAGTGAGTACGAAATTACAGGAGCGTACGCACTGAAACTTTCGGATAAAATCAGTGTAGGGGTGAACGGAAAGTTCATTTATTCAAACCTCACCGGAGGACTTACGGTAAATGGAGTAGATACCAAGGCCGGAATTGCCGCTGCGACGGATCTCTCGTTTGCATACGTAAACGATGACGCAAAAATCGGAGGTGTGAAAGGAACGTACTCCACCGGAGTTACGATCAACAATATAGGAAACAAGATTGCTTACTCGAACGTGAGCAACGGAGTGAGAGATTTTCTGCCGGCAAATTTGAAAATCGGGAATGCGTATCAGGCGAATTTCGATGCGTACAACAAATTGACGTTCTCAATTGATCTGCAGAAATTACTCGTACCCACGCCTCCTACCATTGAAATCATTGACGGAGACCCTGTTGTAATTTCCGGACGGAACAACAATGTAGGGGTAATTGCCGGAATGTTACAGTCATTCTACGATGCACCGGGAACAGTGGCTAAGGATGAAGTATCCGGAGAGTACCTTCAGAATCCGGACGGTTCTTATCAGGTAGTTTCCGGCTCCAAGTTCAAGGAAGAGTTGTCTGAAATCAACATTGCTACCGGACTCGAGTACTGGTACAACAATGTGTTTGCCGTTCGTGGAGGATTCTTCTACGAAAGCCTTAACAAAGGAGCCCGTCAGTTTTTCAACTTCGGAGTAGGATTGAAATACAACAAATTCGGCGTTGATATTTCTTACCTCGCTGCAGTCAGGCGAAACAACCCACTGGCAAATACACTTCGCTTCTCCCTTCGATTTGTCATTGATGGCAAGGGAGCTACACGCGGAGATTCGACACCCGAGTAGATGGACATCCGCATTGGATACGGAATTGATGTTCACCGCCTGGAATCCGGAATCCCATTATTTCTGGGAGGAATCTCAATCCCTTCAGACATAGGTGCAGTCGGGCATTCAGACGCCGATGTTTTATTGCATGCCATTTGTGATGCATTACTCGGTTCATTGAACCTGAGAGACATTGGCTATCATTTCTCCGATCAGGATCCAGCGTTTAAAGGAATCGACAGCAAAAAGCTATTGATTGATGTGATGAATATGATTGCGGATCGTGGATATCACGTTGTGAATATCGACGCGACGATCGTAATGGAACGTCCGAAAATCAATCCACACATTCCGGAAATGCAATCAGTTATCGCGCGGATTTTGCAATGCGATGAGGATCGTGTGTCCATCAAAGCGACTACGCATGAAAAAGTTGATTCCTTTGGAGAATCACGTGCTGTCAAGGCTTATGCCGTCTGTCTTGTGAACAAATGATTGTGAAGCATTCGCCCTTCGTGAATCACGCAATTCTTCTATCTTTGCTGTTCAAACACCGACTATGAAAGTAAACCCGGATTTTACATCGAAAGAGGCCATTTTGGAATTGTACAACACCCCTCTTTTGGAACTTGTTTTCAAAGCAGCTGAAGTACATCGTCAATACCACAACCCAAAAGAAGTGCAGATGTCTTCTCTGTTGAGTATTAAAACCGGTGGTTGCCCGGAAGATTGCGGTTACTGCCCACAGGCGGCACGTTATCATACCGATGTGGATGCACACAAACTGATGTCCGTAGAGACGGTGATTGAGCAGGCCAGAAACGCGAAGGAAAACGGTTCCTCGCGACTGTGCATGGGCGCGGCCTGGAGAGAAGTGCGCGATAACCGTGATTTTGATAACGTAATCGAGATGGTGCAAGCAGTGAACGCCATGGATATGGAGGTATGCTGTACGCTTGGAATGTTAAACGAAGAGCAGGCGAAACGATTGAAAGACGCTGGGTTGTACGCCTACAATCACAACCTGGATACATCAGAAGATTACTACGGAGATGTAATTTCAACGCGTGAATATGAAGATCGGCTCAATACGATTGGAAACGCGCGCAAAGCAGGTATCTCTGTTTGTTCCGGCGGAATCATTGGAATGGGAGAGACGGTTGAAGATCGAATTGGACTTTTGCTGAGTTATACCCTGATGGAAAATCCACCGGAATCAATTCCAATCAATGCACTTGTAGCAGTAGAAGGAACACCAATGGAAGACCAAAAACCCGTTGAGTCGTGGGAAATGATTCGAATGGTGGCTACGACCCGTATCGTATTCCCTGAGTCAGTGGTTCGACTATCGGCTGGAAGAACGGAAATGAGCATGGAAGCACAGGCGATGTGTTTCATGGCAGGAGCAAGTTCTGTTTTTGCGGGAGACAAGCTGTTGACCACACCAAATCCTGAATACAATGAGGACCTCGAAATGTTCCGGATTCTTGGGCTAACGCCGAAGCAAGCATTTGCCGATGGAGAACAGCCACAAACAAAACCCGACGAGAAAATCCTGGCGCGTAAGGCAAAAGAGGAAGCGAGAAAGCTGGAATTGGAAGCAGCACGAAAGAAAGTTGAGGAGGGCGATTTTCAACCGCGAAAAGTAATGACCGTCTGAAAAATTGGACGGTAAACTCCATAGAAAATTAGCCAAACGGCACGAAGAGGGAACCTTGCGTTCTCTTTCTTCTTTTGAGGGGTTTGCCGACTTTGCTTCCAACGATTATCTTGGACTGGCGCGCGATATCGGTACGATAACCAAAGCCGGAACGACAGGTTCACGATTGATCAGTGGGAATTCTGAACGCCTCGAGCAATTGGAACGACGGCTCTCCGTGTTCTTTGGGAGTGAAGCGGGATTGTTCTTCAATTCGGGCTACGACGCGAATCTCGGCATGTTAAGTTCCATTCCACAGCGGGGAGATGTGATATTGTACGATGAATTCGTGCATGCAAGCGCGAGGGACGGAATTCGACTCAGCCTGGCTCGGGCCTTTTCGTTTAAGCACAACGACGTTAGGGATTTGGAACGATTATTCAATAAATGGTCCGGGAAAACGATCTACGTTGTAACCGAAAGTCTGTTCTCCATGGGGGGAGATTTCTGTCCGTTGAAAGAGATCGTTAAAGTATGCAAGGCCCACAATGCCTGGATGATTCTGGATGAAGCCCATGCAGGTGGCGTTGTCGGACCTGCGGGAAAGGGATTGGCCGTTCAAGAGGGGGTGACCTCGAACAGAATGATTCGCCTCATCACACTAGGAAAGGCATACGGTTCGCATGGTGCCATTGTTCTGTGTAATGAAGATTTTCGGAATTACTTGATCAACTTCGCCCGATCGTTCATTTACACAACGGCCCTGTCTGCCGGTCATTTCGAGGAAGTTTGCCAGAAGATAGAAAGTGAAACCCTCAACGCACGAAGAATGCAATTGCAAAAAGTAATTGAAGAATTCAGAAGTAAAGTGAAGGGGAGCCTGCTTTCAGATTCTACTTCTCCCATTCAGATGATTGCGTGTGCTTCGAAACAAGAGTTGCGTGAAACAGAGGCAAATTGCATAGAAAACAAGCTGCATATCAAAGCGATTTATCCACCTACGGTTCCGGAGGGAATGGAAGCAATCAGGGTGTGTTTGCACCACTTTAACACTTCATCCGAGATCGATAACGTAGTGCATTTTTTACCATAAACGCAGCAGAGTAGTTGTCAAGAATACTGTGTTTGCAGCGTAATTTGGGTCAATTTTCTGCTCATTTTGTTCATTTTCGGGAATTCTGACATCGTTTAACGTAGAAAAACTCCACCCCGGAAATGATTTACACCATGCCCTTGATCCGTTTCCTTCTCTTGTGGTGCAAATTCCACTTCAACTTTTTGCGTTTCCCATGACCGGTATTTCCGAAGAGTTGCGTGTTGATCTTGCAGGGATTCGGGCCATCAGCTCTCAAAAAACACTTCTCCCGGAAAGTGGGCGCGGAAATGAGTGGCAACGATTTTTTGAATTGAAAAATGATCGAGTAAACCTACAGAACGCCTATTCGACTTCGAAAGCTGATTGCCGTTGGTTTGCAAATGAAAAGAAAGCCCCGGCACTTCAGATAATCTCAGTAACCGGGGCTTCCATTATGATTCTGAAAAATTAATCATTGCGGTCAACTTCTACGGCTGCCATTTCTTCGGATTGATAATCCCCGCCATCCAGTTTTTCTTTCACTTTCACGAATGTGTCAATCGTGTACTGAACATCTTCCAGCGTATGAGCCGCAGTTGGGATCAGGCGAAGCATAATCACATCTTTTGGTACTACCGGATAGATTACAATCGAACAGAAAATGTTGTAGTTCTCACGAAGATCGAATGTCAAATTCGTTGCTTCTGCCAGTGTTCCTTTCAAAAACACCGGGGTCACGCACGAATTTGTGACACCAATATCAAATCCGGCATCAACGAGTCCTTTTTGCAACGCAGAAGAAATCTTCCACAGGCGCTCTTTGTGCTCAGGCTGCGTGCGCAGCAATTCTAATCGCTTGCGCGCTCCCACCACCAACGGCATCGGAAGCGACTTTGCAAACACTTGCGAACGCATGTTGTAACTAAGGAATTCTATAATGTTTTCTTCACCGCAGATAAATGCTCCAATGGAAGCCATCGACTTGGCGAATGTCCCAAACAGGACGTCGATTTCATCGTGTACACCTTGTTCTTCGCCCGAACCTTGTCCACGCTCACCCACAGTTCCAAAACCGTGGGCATCGTCTACAAAAATGCGGAAGTTGTATTTCCCTGACTTTCGGAAGTCAATAATTTCTTTCAGTTTTCCCTGGTCTCCGGCCATCCCGAATACCCCTTCGGTAATTACCATGATACCTCCTCCTGTTGTTTCACAGATTTTGGTGGCACGCGCCATTTGCTTATCAAAGCTCTCCATGTCGTTGTGCTGGAATACAAAACGCTTTCCTGCGTGCAAACGCATTCCATCAAGAATGCATGCATGGGATTCGCTGTCGTAAACGATTACATCTTTACGGTCTACCATACAATCAATAGCAGAGACCATCCCCTGGTATCCGAAGTTGAGAAGAATCGTATCTTCTTTCTCCATGAAGTCCGAGATTTCGTTCTCCAATGCCTCGTGCTGGCTGGTTTGCCCGGTCATCATACGTGAACCCATCGGATAGGCAAGTCCCCACTCCAGAG
>JAURNA010000297.1 GCA_030830385.1 Crocinitomicaceae bacterium
AAAGTTACTACTTACGGGGTTTGTGAAACCCTTTTTTGAATTCGCCCCCGGAACACCAACAAGGTTAGCATTCCAAAAATGATCGTTGCAAACACCAAATGTGCGGTTTGAATCAATCCGGGCATATCCGCATGTGCGAGTAGCACACCTGAAAGTAATTCGAGCACCAATACCACAAATAGCCATCGCACTTCATTGTATTTCGATCCCTTCTCGTTCTGCCATACCATCCAGACAATCACAATCAATACCAACCATGAAAAACTCCGGTGAATGTAAAATGCCCAGCCCAATTCATCGGTCCAGGTTTCCCTACCCAGCCCCATTTGGGTCAACTCGTCAATTGATTCGCGTACTTGTGTCCCCAGGAACATCTGGTAAACCGTAATGGCAAAACACACCCAAATCATGTATCGAATGGATGTTGAGAAGGTGAGATTGGTTCCTTGCGTTGGACTGACAATCCGAATGATATACAGCTGCAAACCTATGATCATGAGCGCCAAAAACAGATGCACCGTGATGGTCCACGGAACGAGATTCGATGCAACCACAATGGAACCAAACCAGGCCTGGAAAGCCATCAGAATCAGGTTGACCGCGGCCGGGATAAGAACCTTCCGTTTTCGATATTTCAGAAGCATCCAGATGAATGCGAGTAACAAGGCATTTCCGGATAGAAATCCAACCAAACGATTCACATACTCCGTCCATGTTTTGCGCCCGTTGAAATCCTGTTCAACTCGTAACTCAGGGTCGTTCTCCAAACGTTCGGCAGTTTCCGAAAGGCCTATTTTTCGCAAGATTTCACTGAATTTTGCGATTTTTTGAGCTCTTTTCTCCGAATAAATATCCTTGTAATTGTCGGGCAGGTTTTCATCTGTTGTTGGCGGAACCCACTGACCAAAGCATTTTGGCCAATCCGGACAGCCCATACCACTTCCTGTGATGCGCACAAAACTTCCGGCGATGACAACCAGATAAATCAATACGAGTGCGATCCAGTTGAAGCGAAGAAAAGACCGGGAAAATTCCATGGTTCAAAAGTAATCATTCGTATCTTTCACGGCGATGGTAAATTCCGGAAAAATATCGATTGCCGGCTGTGGATGGCTTGGGTTTCCCCTCGCGGTTCAATTGCGTGAAATGGGATACGACGTGCATGCGTTGACACGCGATCCGGAACGCATCCCAACCTTTGTGAACAATGGTCTTATCGGATATCGTTACGATGGAAGTGCAGAATCAATTCCGAACGAATTCCTCGCTGATGCAATGGCATTGATCATTGCCTTACCTCCTTTTCATCCCGAAACAAATGACTACCCGGAATTTATTCAGGCACTGGCGGAAAAAACATCACCCAATACCCGGATTTTCTACACAAGTTCCACCGGTGTGTACCCGCAAAATGAAGGAACCTACGATGAATTCTCTCCATTTGACTCCACTTCAGGCAGCAAACTCTGTAGGGCAAGTGAGGCCATCATTCAAGCATCCGGAAGACCCCATACAATATTGCGGCTTGCAGGACTTTTTGGCCCGAACCGGCACCCGATTTTTCGCATTTCCCATCGAAAGCGTTTTACCAACGGAAGGAGTCCCCTAAACCTCGTCCATCAACAAGACGTAATTGATGCCATCGTCTCACTGTTATCGAAACCTGAAAGCGCATCGGTTTACAACCTCGTTCACCCAAATCATCCCCTGCGAAAAGAATACTACGAAAAAGCGGCGATTCACTACGGATTGGAACAACCCTTGTGCGCTGACGACCTGCAAATAGCGCGAATTATTTCAGGAAATTTCATTACATCTTCCCTCGGTTTTCAGTATCGATTTGATCCTTTCGGTTTCCCCTAAACACCAAAGCGTAATTTTGCATTCCAATTTACGGAAGAAAAAAATCTGTTTTGCAATCACTTTTTTCAATATTTTAACGTTCTGATAGTGAATGCAGTATTTAGTTATCGTTGTCTTGTTTTGTTTCGCGACTTCTTCGCGGGCCTCTCACATTGTGGGCGGTGAGATTTATTATGACTACATCGGTGGTTACAATTACACCTTCTACATTTCCATTTACCGAGATTGTAACTCTACGGGTGCGCAATTTGATGACCCTTTATCTTTGGGTGTATTTAACAGCTCAGGGAATCTTCTTAATGAAGTGTCCGTTACTTATCCGGGAAGTAATGATGTCCCTGTAATCTTCAACAACTCATGCGTAATTCCGCCGAATAATATTTGCACCGAACATGCACTGTACACGGTAACATTGAACCTTCCGCCGATTCAGGGAGGATATATTATATCGTACCAGCGTTGCTGCAGGGGACCCAATATCACCAATATTTTGATTCCGGATGATACGGGATTTACGCTTGAAGCAATCATCCCCGGACTTGAAACCGGAGCCTGGGAAAACAGCAGCGCCCGCTACAACTATTATCCACCTCAGTTGCTGTGCAACAATGAGAATCTCGATTTCAATCACAGTGCTACCGATCCAGACGGAGACATCCTTACGTATTCATTGATTACGCCTTACGAAGGTGCAACGGGATTTTCGCCGGCACCGTCTCCACCGCCACCGCCGCCCTATGATTATGTGAATTGGGCAGGTGGATTTACGGCTGCGAATCCATTGGGGCCTGGAGCTACCATAAGCATTAACCAAAATACAGGGCAACTGTTCGCTTCGCCTAATATGCTTGGGTTATTCGTTGTGGGAGTCCGTGTGCAGGAATGGAGAAATGGTTCAATTATCAGTGAAACAAAGCGCGATTTCCTTTTCCGGGTCTTAAATTGCAACCTCCAACTGGAAGCCATCCTTCCTTTGCAGGAGGAACTTCCGGATTTTGTTTCCTACTGCGATGGACTCAACATCAACTTTGTGAATAATTCCTATGGAGGAACGAATTATGAATGGGATTTTGGTGATCCCACCACAACTGCGGATGTGAGTACTCAGTTCCAGCCTTCTTACACGTATCCGGACAATGGAACGTATACAGCAATGCTCGTGGTAAATCCGGGGGCGTCTTGCACAGATACAGCCTACATGAGCATCATCGTGAACAATGAAATTATAGTATCATTCAATTCACCGGATTCGCTTTGTGTGCTCGATAACAGTGTGGATTTTTCCGCCATGAGCACCGGTCCACCCGGTACAACCTATACGTGGGACTTTGGCTCAAACGCCACCCCGGCGACTGCAACAGGACAAAATATTACAGGCGTTCAATTCTCAGAATCCGGTCACATAATCGTCACCGTGGATGCGGCATTCAACTTGTGCTTGGAAAGCTACACGGATTCGATCTACATATTCCCTGAACCGATCGCTGTAATTGACGTGGGGGAACAGAT
>JAURNA010000298.1 GCA_030830385.1 Crocinitomicaceae bacterium
CCCAGCCATGGTTCCTCAATCCCAGCAGCTCTCTATATTTTAGAGCTCCGCCGCCCACCGAGACAATGATCGTATCGGGTTGATTCATTTGTTCAGCACATTCATCGATCATACTGGCGTGTCCTTGCCACAGAAGTGGATCATCAAAGGGAGAAACATAAACGGTGCCCTCATTCATGGCCACTTCTCTGGCGAGTTGGTCGGCTTCATCCCAGGCTTCACCGTGGATCAACACGTCGGTTTCCAATGAACGGATTTTGTCAATCATGAACTCCGGGGTGCTTTCGGGTACGACCACGGTCACTTTTGCTCCAAGTTGTTGACCCACATAAGCCATCGAATACCCGGCATTCCCTCCGGAGGAGACAACAAATGAGTTCTTTCCCTGATGAAAATGGTAATTCCCCAAATGCGACATTCCACGGAGTTTAAATGAACCCGAGGGTTGATGGCAATCCATTTTGTAATGAACGGAAATCCCGGTTTCCTTCAGCAATCGTTCCGAAGCTACGAGTGGGGTACGTATAAAATGATCATCGGCCATAGGAGATGAAAGTACGAAAATGTCCGGGATGCTAAAAAAGAGAAATGACTGTCGTTACCCCGAGAATTCCGGGTGTGAACCGAAAATATCCATCGTCAAAATTGTTCTCTTTAAACCGATAACCTGCGCAAACAACGATTTCCGGGCTTCCCAACCGCCTCGTTTGCATAAGAGCACCTAACCAATTGCGATCAATCAATGGATAATAACGTACATCCGATCGCAATCGGGTTCGATCGCGGCCTCATCTTATCCGGGAATCTTTTTGAAAAAGGATTTGTGAATAAAATTAGAAACCCTATCTTTGCAGCCCCATTTTAGGGGAATTGTCTTATTATAATAAAGTAAAACTGTGGATACATTAAGTTACAAAACCGTCTCCGCCAACAAAGAAACCGCTGATAAGAAGTGGTTTGTGGTGGATGCTGAAGGACAGACTGTAGGTCGTCTGGCAAGCAAGGTGGCGAAAGTAATTCGTGGGAAGCACAAACCGAATTACACGCCACATGCTGATTGCGGTGATAACGTAATTGTTATCAATGCAGCCAAGGTCGCTTTTTCAGGAGCGAAATTGGTCGACAAGGAGTATATCCGATATACGGGATACCCCGGAGGTCAGCGCATTACTTCTGCTGAAGAAATGTTGAAAAAGCATCCCGAGCGCATCATTGAGAAAGCCGTGAAAGGAATGCTTCCGAAAAACAAGTTGGGTCGTCAACTGTACACAAATCTTAAAGTGTACAAAGGCGCTGAGCACAATCAGGATGCTCAAAAACCTGAAGTATTGAACCTTGACACATTCAAATAAGCATGGAAGTAATTAACACATTAGGAAGAAGAAAAACAGCTGTTGCTCGCGTGTACATGTCGAAAGGCAAAGGAGACGTTACAGTAAACAAGCGTGATTATAAGGAGTTCTTCCCGGTAGCCGTTCTCCAATCAAAAATTACACAACCCTTCGAACTTACCGAGACTGTTGGACAGTACGACATCAAGGTAAATGTTTCCGGTGGAGGTGTAAATGGGCAAGTGGAGGCGATTCGTCTGGGAATTGCACGAGCTCTCGTACAAGTGAACGAGGAATACAAGCCAATGCTGAAGGAAGAAGGGTTGATGACGCGTGACCCGCGTATGGTTGAGCGTAAGAAGCCCGGACAGCCAAAAGCACGTAAGAAATTCCAGTTCTCCAAGCGTTAAGCAAATTTTTGTTTCTCACCGGAAACACATTTGGCGGTTGTTTAGTATCCAAGCGTTGAGTATCACCCCGAATGCCGAAATCAATCGGAACGGAAGGCCCTCAAGAAGCTGAAAACTAAAAGAAAAAGGAACGTAAACAATTACAGTACTTCGTCGAAGCAAGAGAAGCGAAGACGAAGACGAAAAAAGAAAAAAATGTCAAAAGTAAACTTTGAACAACTATTAGAAGCAGGAGTACACTTCGGTCACTTGAAGCGTAAATGGAATCCTGCGATGGCACCGTATATCTTTGAAGAGAAAAAAGGTATTCACATCATTGACCTTAATAAGACAATCGTACATCTCGATCAAGCGAGTGCGGCGCTGAAACAAATTGCGAAGTCCGGAAAGAAAATCCTTTTCGTAGCGACAAAAAAACAAGCCAAAGAAATCCTCTCAGAGCGTGTGAAGGAAATCAACATGCCTTACGTTACTGAACGTTGGACAGGAGGAATGTTGACAAACTTCCAAACGACACGCAAGTCGATCCGTAAAATGACATCAATCGACAAAATGAAGACGGATGGAACGTGGGAAACATTAAACAAGCGTGAGCGTCTCTTCAAAACACGTCAGCGTGAGAAGCTCGAAAAGAACTTTGGTTCAATTGCAGAAATGACCCGTCAGCCTGCAGCAATCTTCATCATCGACATCATCAAGGAGCACATCGCCTTGAAAGAAGCACGTCGTCTAAGCATTCCTGTTTTTGCGATAGTCGATACGAACTCTAACCCCCGATTGGTAGACTTCCCGATCCCAGCGAACGACGATGCTACAAAATCCATCATGGTTATTCTTGATGAGGTATGTGGAGCGATCAAAGAAGGCTTGGCTGAGCGTAAGAACGCAAAAGAAATGGGCAAAGA
>JAURNA010000299.1 GCA_030830385.1 Crocinitomicaceae bacterium
CTATCGCATTTCACAACGTTTCTAACCGATCATATACGGGAAGCACTCAACAAAGGCGAACAGGTCATATTGTTCCAAAACCGACGCGGATACACCCCGCTATGGATGTGTGAAATTTGTCATTGGACGCCCAAATGCACAAACTGCGATGTATCCTTGACCTACCACAAGCACTCGAATCAGTTGAAATGTCATTATTGCGGTTATGCTGTTGCTCCAATTGGTACGTGCAAAGCCTGCGGCAGCAATCGCCTAAAAATGATCGGATTTGGAACCGAAAAAGTTGAAGACGAGCTGCAACTCATATTTCCGGACAAAATCGTTAAACGTCTGGACCTCGACACCACGCGGTCAAGGCACGCATACACCAATCTGCTGAATGAATTTGGTGAAGGTGAAATCGACATCCTCATCGGTACGCAAATGATTTCCAAGGGGCTTGATTTCGACAACGTGAACTTCGTTGGGATTCTGGATGCGGATATGCTGCTAAACCGGGCGGATTTCCGCGCATTCGAACGCTCATTCCAACTGATGACACAGGTTGCAGGACGTGCAGGAAGACGAAAACAACGAGGGACTGTGATCATTCAAACCGGTGATCCCGATCATTGGGTCATTAGAAGGGTAATCGAACACGATTTCGTCGGTTTCTACAACAGTGAAATCATTGAGCGAAAAAACTTCTTTTACCCGCCGTTTTACAAAATCATCGAGTTAACCCTGAAACACCGGGAAGAACCTGTCCTTTCTGCCGCGGCATCCGATTTGGCACAACAACTTCGTGCGGTATTCAAAGAGCGCGTTCTGGGTCCCGAGTTTCCCGTTGTGAAGCGAATCCACAACCAATATCTGAAGAACATTGTATTGAAAATCGAACGTGGGGCGGCCGATAAAAAAGTAAAGGAACACCTACAGCAAGTCGTTGACCATTTTCTGAGTGTTCCTTCCAATAAATCTGTTCGTATCGTAATCGACGTAGATCCCGCTTAACCAAGGTACGATTGTAGCATGCGGCTACGAGATGTATGCCTTAAGCGTCTGATCGCTTTTTCTTTGATCTGGCGCACGCGTTCGCGCGTCAATTCAAATCGGGCACCGATTTCCTCCAACGTGAGTGGGCTTTTTTGGTTGAGACCAAAATACAGCCGTACCACGTCGCCTTCCCGCGATGTAAGCGTAGACAGTGATCGCTCGATTTCCTTTCGTAGCGAGTCGAGTACCAGATTTTTTTCAGGGCCTGGCAGAGAGTCGTTTTGGAGTAAGTCGTACATAGATGACGACGATTCGTCTCCTTCAATCAACGGTGCGTCCATAGAAACGTGCCGACCTGTATTGCTGAGAGACTCCTGAACATCCGCAATTGAACACTCCAGAAACTCGGCCATCTCTTCTGCTGATGGCGCGCGCTCAAGTCGTTGTTCCAACTCTGAAAAAGCCCGGTTAATTTTGTTAATCGTGCCAATTTTATTGAGGGGCAATCGAACAATTCGTGCCTGTTCGGCTAACGCCTGCAAGATCGACTGTCGAATCCACCAAACGGCATACGAAATGAACTTAAATCCACGCGTCTCATCGAAGCGTTTTGCGGCCTTTATCAAACCAACGTTTCCTTCATTGATGAGATCCGGAAGAGACATTCCCTGATTTTGGTATTGCTTAGCAACGGAAACAACAAACCTCAAATTGGCTTTTGTCAACCGTTCCAACGCGGGTTTATCGCCTTCTTTGATCTTCCGGGCCAATTCTGCCTCTTCTTCAGCCGTTATTAAATCAACACGGCCGATCTCCTGTAAATACTTGTCCAGAGAAGCAGTTTCTCTGTTCGTGACCTGCTTCGTAATTTTTAGTTGTCTCATGACAAAATAGTTAATGAACCGTTCTACTTGTAAGACGTATGAAAATCAGTTTGGTTGAAAAAAAATTACACATCTTTCGTAAAAAATGAACATTTGACTTTTCTTTACTACCAATTTCCCAATCACATCGAACATTTTTCATATTGAATACATCGTTACTTTTGTCACATGAAGATTCTAATGGTTTGCTTAGGAAACATTTGCCGATCTCCAATGGCAGATGGCTTAATGCGTAAAAAAGTGGTTCAGAATGACCTCGACGTGGTGGTAGATTCGGCTGGAACCTCTGGTTTTCACGCCGGAGAATCTCCCGATTCGCGCATGCGGCAAACCGCCCGAAGCATGGGATGTCCAATCGATGATTTGCAATCCCGGTTGTTTGTAATTGAAGACTTTGACGAATTTGACCGCATTTACGTCATGGACAAAAGTAATCGGCGAAATGTACTATCCCTGGCAAGAAGTGTCGAAGACGAGGCTAAAGTGAGGATGATTTTGAATGAATCCTATCCTGGAATGGAATTTGAGGTGCCGGATCCGTATTATGGGGGAGATCAAGGCTTCGTGGATGTTTACAAGATGCTCGACGAAGCTACGGACGCAATTCTGGAGAAAATTCGATCATGAGTACAGGTACACTTTATATGATGCCCATGACATTGGGTGGAGAGAATCCTGACCTCGTGATTCCGTCGGATGTTCAGGAGATGCTGAAAAACGAGCGCTATTTCATCGTGGAAAATATCAAGACGACACGTCGCTATTTACGAAAAGTGGACCGTTCGTTTCCGATCGATGATTCGACCTTTTTCGTACTGAACAAAAAGACGGGTTTAGCGGAGCTTCACGATTTTCTCCATCCAGCACTCGAAGGAAACAACATTTGCCTGCTATCCGAAGCCGGATGTCCGGGAGTTGCCGATCCGGGAGCTACAATCGTCGCAATTGCACATGAAAAAGGAATCCGTGTAGCACCGTTAACCGGTCCGTCATCCATCTTACTGACCATTATGGGGAGTGGTTTTTCCGGGCAGGAATTCACCTTTCACGGATATTTGCCGAAGGATCGAAAAGACCGTGTTCGAAAGGTAAAGGACTTCGAAAATAGTGTGTATCGAACCGGGCATACGCATCTTTTTATGGACACGCCCTTTCGGAATATGCACGTGCTTGAAGATGTATTGAATGAACTGGCAGATTCCACTCAACTGTGCATTGCATCGAATCTTACACTTCCCGGTGAGTCAATCCGCACGATGTCTGTGAAAGCGTGGAGAGAAAACGCCTATGATCTGGCCAGAAAACCCGTTATGTTTGCCCTGGGGAAATTGCAATGATGAATGGTTCCTTATGAATATTTCTAAGCGGGCTAAAGAACGAATTACCAAATCATAATTAACCATTCATCATTCCTTCTTTTACTTCATCCCTCTCTGCTTTTTGATCGCTTCGTACGAGTCCTGGATTTTCTGGAATTTCTCTTTCGCTCCTTTTTGGTACTCCTCTCCCATCTGAGAGACTTTATCCGGGTGAAATTTGATGGCCATTTTACGGTAGGCCTTCTTGATTTCATCGTCGGTGGCTGTGGATTCTACGCCGAGAATTTTGTAGTCACTATCCACGTTGCGATAGAACATATTCTTGACGCTTTCAAAATCAGCGCGACTCACTCCGAGCATTTCGGCAATGCGTTGAATCACATTGATTTCCGAAGGAGACACATCGCCGTCTGCTTTAGCGATGCCAAACAGGTAATGCAACAGCTGAACACGCACGGGCGGTTGCATGCGAACGCGAATATCTCCACAAATCCGCTGCAGGGGAATCTCGTCCGAATCAAGAAATTGCTTAAGCGTTTGCAGGTGCTGACGTCCGAATTGGGGGCCGAATTGTTGGTTGAAAAATGTTTTGACATAATTCAATTCCGACTTGAGAACCTTTCCATCCGCTTTCATGACTGCTGCTGAGAGCGCCATCAGCATCGTAGGCACATCGTTCGTTGTGGATCGCTGCTGATAGTAGTTGAATAAATCCTCCGCGGTAAACTGCCGACCATTTCCACCATTCTGCGCCTGAAACTGCATTTTCAGTTGCTGGTAATTGTCAGCTCCGGTTCCGATAAAGAAACCCAGTAATCCTCCCCAGAAACTTCTGAAAACTACATAGCCCAGAATGGCAAAAATGAATTTAAACACGTTTTTTTCGTTTTCGGCACCTTCGAACCTCTGTTATATCATATCAATACTGCGCTCGATGAATCGGTTCAGATCAGCTCCCTTGAGCATTCCCTGCGCCAACAACGCAATATCAGTGAGTTGTTTTACTTTTCGCTCCTGTGATTTCTTCGTTTTTGTTTGCAGCACATCGGCAATTTTCTCATGGTTTGCGTTCACCACCAGGTTGTGCATTTCAGGGAAGGCTCCGTAAAAGCCAGCTCCTCCAAGTTGCTGCTGCTCCTTCATACGCCGGACAAATTCGGGTTGAGTTACAATAATTGGTGCATCTCCGGAGTCCATACTTTCAAACTGAACGACGAATTTCTCCTTGTCGACAGCTGATTCAAACAAAGGTTTCAGGAATGCCTCATCTTCCTCGGAAAGTTTGGAAGGAATTTCTTCCTCTTTCTGAATCAGTTTGTCCAGTGTATCGGCATCCACACGCGCAAATGACACATTCTCCAACTTCTGCTCCAGGTGTGCTATCCAGTGGGGTGCCAACGGACCGTCCAGATGCAGAACATCGTATCCTCGGTCTTTCGCTTTTTGCACGAATCCAAAATGTTCTTCCGGATTGTGCGTATACAGGAATACAACTTTATCGTCCTTGTTGGTTTGAAGTGTCGCTACCTTCTCTTTGTATTCTTCCGGCGTTTTGTAGACTCCCTCTGTATTTTTCAGTAGTGTGAAGTTCTTCGCTTTGTCGGCAAATTTCTCTTCAGACAACATTCCGTACTGAACGAATATGCGCAAATGCTCCCATTTCGCTTCGAAATCTTCGCGATCTTCCTTGAACATCTGAAGCAGTTTATCCGCTACTTTCTTGGTGATGTGTGAGGAGATCTTCTTCACGTTTCCATCGCTTTGCAGGTATGAGCGCGAAACATTCAGAGGAATGTCCGGTGAGTCAATGACCCCGTGCAGAAGCGTAAGGAATTCCGGTACGATCTCTTCCACGCTGTCTGTGATAAACACCTGGTTCGAGTAGAGATTGATTTTATTGCGTTGCACTTCAACATTCTCCTTGATCTTCGGGAAATAGAGAATCCCTGTCAGGTTGAATGGATAATCCACGTTCAGGTGGATGTGGAATAACGGACTTTCAAACGTTAACGGGTACAATTCACGATAGAATCCATCGTAATCCTCTTGTTTCAGATCCACCGGAGCCTTGGTCCAGGCCGGGCTTGTATTGTTTACCTGATTGGGGACTTCAATTGCCGTACGTTTGATTTTTCCGTCTTCGTCTTTTTCTCCATTTGGGTCGTCTTCATACGCTGTACGCGTTCCAAAAATCACGGGATACGGAAGGAATTTACAGTATTTATCCAGGATTCCCTGAACCCGAGATTTCTCCAGAAACTCTGCTGAATCCTCGCTCATGTGAAGGATGATGTCTGTTCCGCGATTCTCTTTTTCGATTTCGGTAATCGTGTATTCCGGAGAACCGTTGCTTTCCCATTGCACCGCTTTCGAATCCTCATGGCGCGACAAGGTCCGGATTTGCACCTTCTCTGCCACCATAAATGCAGAATAGAACCCGAGTCCGAAGTGACCGATGATGTTTTCTGCTCCTTCTTTTCCTTTGTATTGTTGCACGAACTCCTCCGCTCCTGAAAAGGCGATTTGATTGATGTACTTATCAATTTCCTCTTCGGTCATACCGATTCCACGATCGCGAATCGTCAACGTTTTATCTGCGGAGTTCAGAATAACTTCCACTTGTAACTCTCCCAATTCTCCTTTGTACTCTCCATTTGAACTCAAAAACTTCAACTTCTGAGTAGCATCCATGGCATTCGAGACCAATTCCCGGAGGAAGATCTCGTGATCAGAATACAAGAATTTTTTAATGATCGGAAAAATGTTTTCCGTTTGAACATTGATCTGTCCTGTTTTCATTTCACTCATTTTTGATTACATCAATTTCATGCTACACTGTCAAGCACTATGCCATTGGAGCGAAACTGACAAAGTGTCTCAAAGCAAAATGTTAAATTGTTAAACGGAGACATTCTGACAGGATTTGGGTGCGTTTGCCGACCTGATTATTGCTTACTTTTGTTTTCCGTGCATGTCATATATACCATACTTTTTTTTGCTGGTCTCGCTGGAATGTTGTTTTTCTCCCGACTCAACAAGCGTATGGGTTTACCGCCTCTTGTTCTACCGCTAATTTTCGGATTGAAGTGCCTGATCGCATATTTTTTCTTTCAGAATACCCTCTTTGACCAGCCGGATGCAAACGCATTTTTATGGGAGGGAGAAAAACTCTACCAGGTAGCTAAAACGAGCGGCCAAGACTACATTTCTCTCCTCTCAGGCTGGGGTGAAACACCTGAAATGATTGAAGAACACCTCTCCGAAACATTTCACTGGAATCAGGGACCTCAGGGGGTTTTTAACGAC
>JAURNA010000300.1 GCA_030830385.1 Crocinitomicaceae bacterium
GAAGATGGCAGCTACAACATCATTCGTAAAGGTGGGCTTACCGGTATCCGCGATTTTTACAAGTATCTGATCAGCGTCAACTGGCTTGTATTTTTCGTGTGGACAATGATTGCGTACATGATTCTCAACTGTGTGTTCGCCCTCTTTTACCTCGCGTTTGGAATGGATCAGATATCCGGCGCAGATGCTTACAATAGTGAATTCGTAAACGCATTCTTCTTTTCGGTACAAACATTTACTACTGTAGGATATGGCTACCAGGCTCCTGTCGGATTCTGGGCCGGGTTCGTTGCCATGATTGAAGCTTTCTGGGGATTGATGTTCTTCGCACTCATCACCGGTCTGCTTTACGGACGTTTTTCAAAACCCATCGCGAAAATTGGCTTCAGTAAAAATGTCCTCATAACACCGTTCAAGGAATCGAATGCGTTGATGTTCAAAATAGTCAACCGGCGACGTTCTGTTTTGCTAAAATCGAGTGTAAAATGCATTTTGAGTATTGATAAAGGAAAAGGAGATCATTTCTTTAACAAAACCTACCATCGACTTGAATTGGAAATTGACACGATTGATTTCTTCCCGCTCACCTGGACCATTGTGCATCCGATAAATGAGTCTTCACCGATTCACGGCTTATCAGCAGAAGACTTAAAACGACGGAATGCAGAACTCATTGTAATGATCGAAACATTTGATGAAACGTTTGCTCAGTACATCATCGAGAAACACTCCTATGCCGGGAATCAATGGCTTAAAGGATATCGCTTTGAGAAAAACTTCTCGTCCACGAAAGATGGCACGATCGAATTGCATGTGAACGAAATAGATCGCATCATTCCCCTTGACGCGGAATAACTGTCCGGATTATTCAACCGCAACCCTTATCTTTACCACAATGAATGTAGCCGAAGCATACACTCGTGTTCAATTACCTGTGATGGAATCGTTTCTGACCCTCCAGGGAGAAGGATTTCACGCTGGCAAAGCCGCTTATTTTGTGCGACTGGCCGGATGCGATGTAGGGTGTGTTTGGTGCGATGTGAAAGAAAGCTGGAAAGCCGATGACCATCCCCTCATTGCCATTCAGGACATCGTTGAAGCACTTGAAAAGTCTGGTGTGAAATTCTGCGTGATTACAGGCGGAGAACCGGCAATGTATGACTTGACCGCGTTGATTTCTAAACTTCACGAAAAAAACATATATACTGCGATTGAAACTTCAGGGTGTTATCCCGTTATAGGAGAAATCGATTGGTATTGCTTTTCACCCAAGAAGTTCAAATCGCCTGTAGATGAGGCATATGAACGTGCAAATGAACTAAAAGTGATCATCAATCATCCATCCGATTTTGAATGGGCAGAACAACACGCAAGCCGTATCAATCCTGATTGCAAACTGTTTTTGCAACCGGAATGGTCAAAACGGGAACGGTTTTTGCCTGCTATCGTAGAATACATTAAAACGCATCCGCAGTGGAGGATTTCGCTGCAAACACATAAGTACTTGAACATTCCATGAAGCACCTATTCGTATTTCTATCGTTTGCAATGACGCTATCATGCGGCGCTCAGCCCCCAGGCAATTATTCGTCCAAGAACAAAAAAGCAATCAAGCTGTTCGAATTGGGAAGGAATGCACCAAACGAAAGCATTGATCCACGCACGAACGGACCGAATTTCCGGAAAGGAATTGAATATATGAATCAGGCCATTGACAAGGATCCTGATTTCTGGGAGGCGCATATGTTTGCCGGAGAATTTTGTGAATACATTCGTGATTTCCAGCAGGCGATTGAGCACTACAAAAGCGCACTTCGCATCCATCCGGAACACAGTCGAACGGGAAGCACTCATTTCTATCTGGCAAACCTTCAATTTCAGGAGGGAGAATATTCGGACGCCATAGCCAACCTTGACATTTTTGTACGAAACCGAAATGCCAATCCGGAATTGATTGCAGCGGCGAATCAGATTCGGGCAAACTGTGAATTCGCAATGGAAGCGGTGAAACATCCTTACAGCTTCAACCCAATCAACGTTGGCCCCGGAGTCAATACGGCTGATCCGGAGTACTTCCCAACGATCACAGTAGATGGGAAAACAATTCTTTTTACCCGTCTGATAAAAGATGGGCGTGTGCAAGGACCGATTCCGAAGCAAGAAGACTTTTTCGTTTCCGAATTGAGCAACTCAAACATTTGGGGAAAAGCAGTTCCCATGCCAGATAACGTGAATACAGTCAACAATGAAGGAGCTCCTACTCTCGGAGCCGACGGGCGTTCGTTGGTGTTTGTTGCCTGCCCGGACGCAACCGGGCGCAACTATGGTGAAGACCGGGAAGGCCGGGGAAGTTGCGACCTGTTCTACACAAAAAAATTAGGTTCCCGATGGACCACTCCGGTTAATCTTCCCGGAATGGTAAATTCATTTCACTGGGAATCGCAACCCTCACTATCAGCCGATGGAAAAACATTGTATTTCATTCGTGGAATTCGAGGTGACGGAGGAGAAAACGATGCAGACATTTACGTGACTCATCTCCGGGAAGATGGAACCTGGGGAACTCCCGAGCGTCTGCCAGATTACATCAACACACCGCAAAAAGAAGAGTCGGTTCTGATTCATCCGGATGGTAAGACTTTGTACTTTGCTTCTGCTGGTCATACGGGAATGGGAGGTCTCGACTTGTACATGTGCCGATTGGAAGAAAATGAAAAATGGGGCAAACCGATCAATCTCGGGTATCCAATCAATACCTCGTATGACGAAAATTCATTGATGGTTTCTCCGGACGGCGAAATTGCCTTCTTTGCATCAGATCGTGAAGGTGGTTACGGAGATTTGGACATCTATTATTTCGTAATGCCAGAACATCTTCGTCCAACAAAAACACTGCATTTTGAAGGAATTGTTTACGACAAAGACACGAAAATTCCACTACCCGGTAAATTCCAGCTCATCGATCTTGAAACGGGTAAAGAAGTGGTGTATGCAGAAGCTGATCGCGTGACGGGAGAATTTATGGTTCCTCTCCCCCTGAATCGCGAATATGCACTGAATGTGAGTTATCCGGGCTATACGTTCTTTTCCAAGAACTTCAACATGCGCGCGGAAAGAGAAGATCAGGAAGCTGTTATTATGGATGTTCCGATGATTCCACTAAAAGCCGATTCCATTCCGGTACCGCTCGAAAACGTATTCTTTGACTTAGGCAGGGCAACCTTGCGACCTGAATCGAAGGTAGAACTTGATAAAATGGTTGACTTCCTGGAAGAAAATCCCTCTATTTGTATTGAACTCCACGGTCATACGGATACGCGAGGGGACGACGAGAAGAACATGATTCTTTCTCAAAACCGAGCGAAATCGGTGTACCAGTATTTGATTGACCACGGGATAAAAAAAGAACGTCTGGCTCACAGAGGATTTGGCGAGACCAAGCCCAAAATTTCAGATGAAAAAATGAATGCGATGGCCTCTGAAAAGGAAAAAGAAGCGGCACATCAAACAAACCGACGTACTGAGTATATTATTACCAAGCGATGATCCATTTTATACAGCTCCTGCGACCTATTAACCTACTGATTATTGCGCTTACCATGTATGGCCTGGCGTGGTACATGGATCCGATGCAGGGGTGCTCGTGCACTTACAACATCAAGGAAGTCAAGTTGTTTTTGCTCGTCATCTTCACTGTGTTGACAGCTGCGGGCGGCAACATGATCAATGATTATTTCGACGTGCGTGCGGATCGCATCAATAAGCCAAACCGATTACTGATCGGAGAATACGTCAATCGCAGAACGGCTATTATCGCTCACTGGGCATTCAATTTTATCGCATTCAGTATCGCCGTATACCTGAGCTGGAGCATGGGATCACTCTGGTATGTTCTGATTCACGTGGGATCGATCAGCGTTCTCTGGTTCTACTCGCTGTATTTCAAACGTCGATTTCTCAGTGGAAATATCCTTATC
>JAURNA010000301.1 GCA_030830385.1 Crocinitomicaceae bacterium
AGAATTACACTGTATTTTCGCTCTGGGATACCTACAGAACGACACACCCTCTGTTTACACTTATTCAGCAAGAACGAACAAACCAATTCGCAGCAACTTTTTTGCGGCAATTCGATCAAGGTGGCGACCTTCCTGTTTGGGAATTGGCCGGAAATGAAACCGAATGCATGATTGGCTACCACAGTGTATCCGTTCTTACAGATGCATACAACAAAGGAATTCAGGGGTATAATAGCGAAAAAGCACTCGCAAGCATGCTTGCAACATCTACATTCGATGAATTCGGAAAACGACCCTTTTACAAGCAGGGATTCATTGGAATCCGGGACGAACCCGAGTCCGTTTCAAAAACATTAGAATACGCTTACGACGATTATTGCATCGCCTCATTTATAGCGAATTACGACAATTCACGCGAAGAACTCATGGATTACTTACGTCGTTCGGTGAACTTCGTGAATCTCTTCGATCCTGAAACAGCGTTTATGCGAGGAAGACGCAGCGGCATGTGGCTCTCTCCGTTCGATCCTTCGGAGGTAAACGTTAATTACACGGAAGCCAATAGCTGGCAATACTCGTTGTATGCACCACATGCTGTGGGAATTCTTCGCGATCTCATGGGCGGACCGGATTCACTTGAAAACTGGCTGGACCGTCTGTTTACAACCGACATGACCTTATCCGGACGCCATCAGGTGGATATTACCGGGTTAATCGGGCAATACGCTCATGGAAATGAACCTTCGCATCACATGGCATATTTGTACAACTACACGAATGCTCCGTACAAAACACAGTATTATGTGGATCGCATTCTCGATGAAATGTACAGCGACACACCCGATGGACTTTCCGGAAACGAAGACTGTGGTCAGATGTCGTCCTGGTATGTATTGAGTGCCATGGGGCTTTATCCTTTGGCACCGGGAAATCCAACCTACGAAATTGGGAGACCCGTCATTGATCTATCGATACTTCAACTGGAGAACGGCAATCGATTTATCATCAATGTAATAAACAATGGAGAGAAGAATACATATATTCAGAGAATAATTCTGAATAAGGTCGAAATTCAGCGCTCTTTCGTTCATCATGAAGAGATCATGAAGGGAGGCACATTGGAAATAATAATGGGTGACAAACCACGCATGAACGAGGAGTACGAGCACGCTCCAACCCTGATGGAATTGCCTGAAGGGTTTGCCCCTGTTCCTTTCATGAAAGCGTCCAATCGAGTGTTTGAAAACTCATGTGAAATTGACCTCGGAGTTGTGTTTGATGATCGTTTCGATATTCATTACACAACAGATGGCTCTGAACCGACCGGGAAATCACCTACATTCGAGAAGCCGTTTACCATCGCCGAAAACACAACCATCAAAGCGATGAGCATTGGTAATGGAGGGCAAAGCAGTGTGGTTTCAAACGATTTCATCCAAAAGGACAACTCCGTAACCATAAAATTGTTTTCGGAATATGCGAATCAATACGCTGCCGGAGGAAAATACACGTTGATCGATGGAATTATCGGCGGAAACGAATATCGAACGGGAGACTGGCAAGGATACTGGGCACAAGACCTTGTCGCAGAAGTGAGTTTTACAGAACCTCGTGAACTTTCCGAAATTGGAATCGGACTTCTCAGTGATATGAAATCCTGGATTTTCCTGCCCAAAGAAGTGGTATTCGAAGTTTCTTACGATGGGACGTCTTTTGCTGAACGATTTGTATGCAAACAGACTCCGGAGCCCGAAGAGAGCATGTATCCGCATCGTATTCAAGTAAATATTCCCATGGGAAGCACGGCACCGATTCACAAAATACGCATCACTGCTAAAAACCATGGAAAATGTCCGGAATGGCACCTTGGAAACGGTAATGATACCTGGATTTTTGCCGATGAAATCCTTTTGCATTAGTCGATTTGACGAAATAGCTGTATTTTTTTTTCGAAAATCGGGTTACCTTTTTTCAGGGAGGTACATGAAGAGTTAAACCACCCGAACCAAATGAAAGACAGGGACATTATTCAATCCATTCGAGAAGGACGCCGGGAGCGCCCGATTCGGCAGCTCTACAAAGAGTATCCGAAGATTGAGCGCCTGGCTGTTTCCAGTGGACTAGGCAAAGATGACGCACGGGAGATCTTTAACGACAGCCTCCTCTTACTTATTGAAAAAATTCTCGACACGGAATTCACACTCACATCGAAACTCACCACCTACCTCTACGGTATCAACCGATTTATGGTCAAAAACGAACTGCGTAAACAGCGCCGCATCATTGAGTTGGAATGGACCGAAAACCATCAGTCTTCACAGGAGGCATTTGAATATGACATAGAAAAAGAGGAGCGACTCCAACAATTGGAACGTGTACTTCTTCAGGTGTCTGACAGGTGCCGCGTGATATTCGAACTCTTCTACTTCAAGAAAAAAAGCATGAAAGAAATTGCGGAAATACTGGGGTATAGCACAGTAAATTCCGCGAAAACGCAGAAGTACAAGTGCATAGAACAAGCACATAAGTTATCCGGAGAACTTCAGATTTCCAACTCAAAAGTTAACGCCTCATGAGAGCAGAATTAGAGCAATACGAATGGGTAGAGTGCTACGTTCTTGGAACGTTAAGCGAGTCCGATCAACGAGAGTTTGAAGAGCAACTTGAGGTTTCTCCCGAACTGCAAGAGGCTGTCTCCGTGCAAAAGGATTTGATTACACTGACACGCAGACAGGCCATTCGATCCGAGATTGCCGCGGTATCCGTCGGTACACGACCTTTTTGGCTGGGTCTGAATTATTTCATCTTGTTATTGACCGCTGCAATTGCTGGTGCTGGTGCAGCCTATTTCACGAACCTGCCCGAGAACTCCCGGGAAGTTCAGCCGATTCAACAGATTGCCACTCATCCAGATGAAGAGCCGGAACGGGATTTTGTCCGATCCTTTGAAAAGCCGGTCGTTCAGTATACAGAAGACCGATTCTATTCGACCCCCGCGCCACCATCCACGGCAATTCCCCCCACGAAACACGAACCATGGATTCCTTTCAAAACACAAGTATTCTCAGTAAAAGCAGAATATGGCGGTGCCTTTGAAGGCGATCAAGGAACATACGTAATCGTCCCGGCAGGAAGTATTGTTGATGCCAGTGGATTTCCCGTTGCCGGCGACGTAAAGGTGGAACTCATCGAAGCACTTGCCTGGGAAGACATGATTGCCTACAACCTGACCACAACAAACGGAGCCAAGCACCTTTCTTCCGGTGGAATGGTACATGTGAGATTCACACAGAACGGAAGGGAATTGAACGTAAATCCTTTGGTACCCATTCTTATTGAAATACCCACGGATAATTACGATTCGGAGATGATGGCCTGGAAGGGGGTGGAAAAAGGCGATGGATCGATTGATTGGCAAAATCCCACAGCGCTTGAGAAGTACCTCACTCCGATCGATTTGTCCTTGCTGGATTTTCTTCCTGAAGGATTTGACGATGCCGTGGAAGCTACCCTACCGGAATGCCTTCAGGGA
>JAURNA010000302.1 GCA_030830385.1 Crocinitomicaceae bacterium
CGGGATAAGATTGAAAAATACAACGTAGTGGTTTCAAAGGATAACTATTTCCGAGTGGAATCTACTATTCCGTTTTCAGATCTGACAATTGAGGAGGACAACGTGTACAATTTCTCAACCACGGCAAAATCCTGGGCGAAACTTACCTTCTTTAACAGCAATCCTCAAAGCGAAGACCAAATGAAATTCATTCGGCAATCCGGTAAGTCGGGATGTAGCGAATGTTGCACTGGCGGCGAGCAGATGTTCACCGGAGCACTTGACACCTCTTTTTACTGCATCAATGATGGGAATACACAGTATGCTTATTACTACTGGGTTCTCAATACGACCAATCAGGGGGAGAAAGCGGCTATAACAACAGCCTTCGATACCGTGGAGATCGTGTTGAATTACTGATTAGCGCTTGACAACACGCAGCATTTTGCTGTTTTCTCCGGAGACAATCGAAACCAAATAGGTTCCTACCGGGTAATTGATCAGGGAAATGCGAAAATCGTACTCTCCTTTTGCCAATTTCCGGCTGACAATTGTTTCGAGATGATTTCCGGTCATATCGGATAAACGAACTTCCGTCATGGCTTCTTCGTCAACACCAAAACGTACGGTAGAATAATCGGCAGTGGAATTCGGAAATGCCAATGGCTCAAATTCGTAGTGTTCTTCGATCTTTTCCGCAACAACATCTGTCGATTCCGGAGTGGTGATCGTCATGTATTCGGCATACTCATCGGAGAGACGCATACCTCCAGATATTTCCATGTCGTAACATTCTTTCATGAGCGGCTGATCGTCCACATGTTCTGCAACTTGCCCCAAAAGGAGAACCTCCTCAACAACGTGTTCCTCCACCTTATCTTCAATCGGTTCAATTTTAGCTTCCGGCATTACTGCGCTGTCGAGCATATCCTTCTCAGGCTGAATCTCAGGATTTTTCAGTATTGCCATACCCGTCTTCTGTACTGTTTCTATGATTTCTGCCTCTTCTTCCTCACAACTAAACAAGGTAAGACCAAACACGACGAGAAACGAAAACAACGCCACTCGGCGCATCGTTGTCCGGTAATTCCCGGACCAAAGCTCGAACTCGTTATTCAGTTGATCCAATTGACCTGGACGAATATATCCACAAACGCGTTCGCCGATTTTAGTTCGCAGTACCCGGCGGATTTGCCCGGAATCCATCCCTGAAAAATCGGTTACTTCCAGTGCGCACTTTTTGCAGTAGCGCCCTTGCTCCGTCGAAGTCATTTGGTTCCAATCTTCGGAACAAGGTTCGTTGATTGCAATGTGTTTCATGCAGTGTTGTTTGAAGTCTGTACAATTGATGCACGTACAGGTTCAAATTCCACAACAATCAGTCCGCATTTACTCGTCGTCGAGATTTGCACGCAGTTTCTGGCGAAGCTGGCGCTCATACGTTTCGGTGATGTACTTCAGGTAGTTAGGAGTACTCTTCGTGATGCACTTGGTGTAATGCTTCAAACGATATTCGATGTGATCCTTGAGCATATCCATCAATTCGAGTCCATGGAAATAATCCTCGGCTACGTCACAAATGACTGCAAAGTGATTGTCAAGGGATTGCTCCACCGCTTCTTTCCCCTTTCTTCCGTTGTCAATACAATCGTAGTAAATCTCCTTAATGTTAAAGCCTTCCAACTTTTCCAATGGCAGGATATCTCCGGTGCCACGAGGAAATTCAAACTCAACTTCAAACTCCAGGTCCTCTGCCTCGCTCAATCGGGACTCAAGGAAACGATCCGGAAAACGGAAGGCATCCTGCCAGTTGAGGTAATCTTGCCATAATCCAAACCGACGGACATTGTTACCCAAATCGATGACCTTGAACTTCGATTTGTTCGGGAGTTTTCTGGACCCACGCCCAATCATCTGATGGTAAAGTGTCAGAGAACGGGTTGCTCTGTTCAGGATGATGGTCTTTACGGTAGGCTCATCGAATCCCGTTGTAAGGATACCCACGGAAGTAAGAATTGCATCATCGGTTTCTTTGAACCAACGGAGTACATCTTTTCGGTCTTTGTCGCTGAAGGTTGAGTCCAGGTGACGAATGTGATACCCTCTCTTTTTAAACGTTTCTTCCACGCGCATGGAAGTGTCGATACCCGAGTTGAAGATTAACGTTTTGTCTCCAATAGCTACTTCTTCGTACGCGAAGAGCAACTTTTCCTGCATGAAGTAATTTCCGTAAACTACATCAGAGCTGCTTACTGTAAAATCACCGTTCGATCCGATTTTGAGTCCGTGGAGGTTCACGTCATAGGTGTAGGTATCTGCATCAGCCAGATAACCTCCTTCGATCAATGAAGCGATGCTCTCTCCTACCAGTAATTTGTGGTAGTTATCGTTCAGTGGCAATGCCTTGTTGCTACTCAGTGGCGTGGCTGTTACGCCAAGTATATTTACTCTTTCGTAGAACTGGAAAATCTTGCGGAAGCTGTTGTAGTGCGCCTCATCGACGACTACCAACCCAACATCCTTAATGAAGTTTTCGTCATCGTTCAAGCGGTTATTGAGTGTTTCCACCATCGCGATGAAGCATTGAAACTCTTCCTGATCGGGAATTTCTTTCACCTCACTGCTGATCACTTTGTTCGAAACTCCGATTGC
>JAURNA010000303.1 GCA_030830385.1 Crocinitomicaceae bacterium
CGAAAGAAATGCGGAGAAAATGTCAAAGCAGAAGTGTTCGACATGCGGGATGTAGCAAACCAATTTTCCGATCGTTCATTTGATTTAATCTTTTCCAATTTTGGCGGAGTCAATTGTCTTCCGCACCATGAACTGGCTTCTGTTCTGACAGATCTGAAGAATTTACTCAAACCTACCGGTGCAATGGCCCTGGTCCCGATGTCAGCATATTGCTGGCGCGAAACACGTTATTTCCGGTCCCGGTTTCGTTGGAAACAGGCGAACAGAAGAAAGCAGAAATCCGGAGTTGGAGCCAATGTAAAAGGGCGGGAAGTACGAACCTGGTATTTCGACCCGGAAGAGATTGAAGCAATGCTGGGTACGGTTGCTAAGGCATGTTATCCCGTTGGGTATTGGGTGCCGCCATCGTATTTGGAGCCTCGGTATAAGAACCAACCGAAGCGCGTAGATCAGTGGCGAAATAAAGATCGTACCCGTGCTCTGGAAGGAAAGGGAGGAAAGGGAGCTGATCACTATTTTATCTATTTTCTGCGCTAGATGGACGTATTGCTCACACATGGTTATTTTATCGGGGAGGACGCGCGGGAACAGGAGATTATGCGACCGTATCCACCTCTGGGATTGCTCTACAATGCCGGATATTTGCGAAGCGAGGGATTCGCTGTGGATGTGTTCGATAGCACGTTTTCATCGAAGCAGGCATTGATGACACATCTTTTGGAGAATCCACCGAAAATTCTGGCGATGTATGCAAACTTGATGACGAAGATCAATCTCCTCGAGATCATTCGTTTTGTCCGAAACAATGATCAATTGTCAGAAACTACCATTCTGTTAGGGGGGCCGGATGTCACATACAATCAAGAAAATTACTTGCGCAGCGGAGCGGACATTTTGGTCATAGGAGAGGGAGAACAAACACTCGCCGAATTGAGCAATGCCATCTTAACCGGAAAAGAGATGGGACAAATTTCAGGGATCGCGTTCAAAAAAGGCGATCAATTGGTTCAAACTCCGCCGAGAGCCAAAATGCGTTCACTGGAAGAATTACCACTTCCGGCCCGTGACATGATCGACATGGAGGCTTACCTCAACGCCTGGAAATCGAAACATGGGAAAAGCGCAATGTCAATCAGTACACAGCGCGGATGCCCGTACACATGCCAGTGGTGCAGTACAGCCGTATACGGTCAGAGTTACCGTCGACGTCCGGCGGTGCAGGTGGCCGATGAAATTGAATTACTGATCAAGACCTATGCCCCCGACAGTTTCTGGTTCGTGGACGACGTGTTTACCGTGAGCCATAAATGGCTGGCAAGCTTACACGAGGAATTTCAAAACCGAGGTTTGAGCGTTGCATTCGAATGCATCACAAGGGCGGAGCGCCTGAACGATGAGGTGTGGCAAATGCTGAAAGAAATGGGATGCATCAAAGTCTGGATAGGTGCGGAAAGTGGTTCTCAGCGAATCATTAATGCCATGGATCGCAGGGTGGAGGTGGAGGTTGTACGCGAACAAATTCGCCGGGGTAGAGACTATGAAGTTGCAACAGGGACATTTATCATGCTGGGATATCCCGGAGAAACACTCGCTGATATTCGTGAAACCGTCCATCACCTGAAAGCATCAAATCCGGATGAATTTACCATAACCGTCTCGTACCCGATTGCTGGTACGGAATTGTACAATCAAGTGAAAGATAAGTTGATTGATCCTCCTGACTGGAACCAATCCACAGATCGCGATTTGGACTTTGAACGAACCTATTCCCGAAAGTTTTACGATCATGCGGTGCGATACGTGGTGAATTCAGTTCAGGCGAGCAAGGCATGGAAAGATGACCGATCTTTCGTGAAGTGGAGCTGGAGAAGTGCAAAATCAGTAACTTCAAGAATCAGAATGATATTGAGCAAATGAGTGAACTTTCCTATTGGACACCGGTTGAAAATCGAGATTTCGAGAGCAAGTACCTGTCGATACGGGCATTGGAGGGTTGGATTTATTCGGATGAAGAACTGTCCAAATTACCGCACGTTTCATCAAGCGATCAACATGCCGGTATCTGGTGGATTCGACTGGCTACCGCAAACGATTTTGCAAAATACGTTACCAAATCAGAGAAGAAGAGCGTGCTCGAAGTAGGATCCGGTAACGGCTGGTTCTCCGTATTTCTGCAGCGAAAAACCGGAGTGGAGGTTGTAGGCATTGACATCAACGAATTTGAACTGCAACAGGCCGTCCGAGTTTTTGGAAACGAACCCGTGGAGTTTGCATACGCAGACATCTTCAATGCACAACCGCATCGAAAATTTGATCTGATTGTTTTGAACGGGTCCATACAATATTTCTCTGATCCTTTGTACTTACGATCGATTTTACGCACGTGGCTGACTCCTGGTGGAGAGATTCACATCATCGATAGTCCGATTCACTCTTCCAAAACAAAGGCAACCGAAGCAAAGGCGAGAACGCGTCAATACTACAACAAGCTGGGTGCAGACTTCATGAATCAGTATTTCTTTCATCACACCTTTAATGATCTGGAGAATTTCAAGGTTTTGCGACCCGTTCTCATGGACCACATCCTTTCACTTTTTGGCCGGAAACGATCACCGTTTCCCTGGCTGATGTCAAAATAGCAGAACTGGTTTCCATCTATGAGGGTTGTGTATTGTGCGGAATCAAACTATAAAAAAACAACAAATCTCTCCGCGGTGAGAATGTCTTTTCCAGGGAATGAACCTTAATAAGTCTCAATACCAACAGATGATCTGAAAGGATTAATCAGCATAGCACCCTTTCCGGGGTGTTTATTTTTCCAGTCTTACAGGATGCCTTGACGAATACTGTATTAATGGTAAACTCCATTTGTCAGTTTTCCGTCTTCGTAACACTTCGGAATCTTTACAATCTGGCTCGGACTAAACTTGCTCTTTTTCATATTCTA
>JAURNA010000304.1 GCA_030830385.1 Crocinitomicaceae bacterium
ATTGAATGATTTGCTCGTTCTCAGGAGTCCCGAGCTTTTCATCTTCCTCCATATACGGAGAGAGAATCGTATTGATTTTATCCTCTACCTCCAGTGTCGTTTCGTTGGTAACGTTGATGTCTGTTCCAACCGGGTGTGAAATGAAGACATTCACGTATTTCGGTTGGTTTACCGGAAAGAAGTCAATCTTTGGTGGAATAATAAACATCAAAAAGAATGAGAAGAATAACAATCCGACGGTTCCGAAGAAGAAGTTGCGTGGGCGTTTTCCATTCAATGCATAAGTCAGAAAGCGCTCGTATCCCCTCTCAAGTCGAGGTAGAAAACGCTCCTGGAAGCGAAGGGTTCCCGGATAAAAAATGAAGAGATTCAATACTCCCATTATTCCAAGAATGAGGAAGACGTTTCCAACTGCGATCACCCCGAAAATGGTAAACAACACTCCGATTCCTGCAAGGATTGCTGAATTTCTCATGATGCGAGCGCGTTTTGGTTTTCCGGTTGTTACACGCATGTAAACAACTGCGAGTACCGGATTGATCACCAGTGCTACGAAGAGAGAAGATCCGAGTACGATCATGAGTGTGATGGGAAGATACTTCATGAATTCTCCCATGATTCCGGGCCAGAATGCAAGCGGAACGAATGCCGCCAATGTGGTCGCTGTAGAGGCAATAATTGGCATGGCAATTTCACCCACACCGGCAACAACGGCCTGTACGGGTTTCTTTCCGTCACTCATGTGACGGTAAATGTTCTCAACGGTTACAATGCCATTGTCCACAAGCATTCCGAGTGCCAATACGAGCGAAAAGAGAACCATCACGTTCAGTGAAACGCTCATGGCATTCAGAATCAGGAACGACATTAACATCGACAGAGGAATGGCGACTCCGACGAACATTGCGTTGCGAAGCCCCAGGAAGAAAAGAAGTACGCCAACCACGAGTATGATTCCGAAAATAATCGAGTTCAAGAGGTTGGAAACCATATCCCGTGTGTTGTTTGACTGGTCGTTCGTTCTGGATACAGAAACGCTTTGTGGGATCGTATTGTCCGCTCTTGCTTCTTCGAGGATTTTCGTGATCTTATCGGAAGCTACCAGTAAGTTTTCACCTCCTTGTTTCTTCACGTCCAGCATTACAACCGGTTCTCCGAATTCGCGGGCATACGAAGTTGTATCGCCATTTCCGAATTCTACATGCGCGATGTCCTCCAGAAAAACCGGAAGGAATTCGTCTTGTTTCACAACAATTTTCCTGAGTTCTTCCGCATCGTTGAATTCTCCTTCAATCCGAACGGTTTTTCGAATTCCATCCATTAGAATCTCACCACCAGAAATGGTTTGGTGCTCGGCACTGATTGCATTTTGAATGTCATTAATGGTAACGTTGACCGAATTCGCCTTGATCGGATCGACTTCTATCCGCATTTCTTGTACCTGTACACCTCGAATATCAACTTCACTGATCTCGGGTAAATCCTCGATTCGATCTTCCAGTTCTTCAGCGATTTCCTTCAATAAAAGTGGATTGTCGCCACGGAGGTTGATGTTCATGATCGGCATATCAGACGGGTCCAACTCGAAAATGTTCGGTTCGGACGGCAAGGATGGAAAATCTGATTTCGTACGTGCGTCGTCTACCGCGTCCTTCACTTTCTGTAGCGCCTTTTCCGCAGGCATTTTGAAATCAAACTTTACGCGAATGGTCGTGTATCCGTGAACGGAATTTGTATTGATTTCATCCACGAGTTTGACGCCGCCAACTTCCTTTTCAATGGGTTTGGCGATCTTTTCGGACATATAATTTGGAGAGGATCCCGGTTTTGCAATTCCGACATAAATTTCCGGAATCTGAAGCTCGGGGAAGTTCTCCTTCGGCATGGAAGTATACGCAAGCACACCTCCCAGTACGATGATTGCGGCGATGAGGAAAACCGTTTTTCGGTTTTTTACCGCCAATGTTGACGGGCCGAAGCCTTTGGTTGCTTTATCTGACATGACGGTTATTTCTTGCGTTTATCCGTACGAACACGGTCACCGTCTGAAATTCCTCTTGCGCCGGCTACCACCACGAGTTGCCCTTCTTTGATGCGGGTGTTCGGTGACAGCAAGGCCATTCCCTCGGATCGTTCCACAATCTTGACGGTCTCTTTTTTTACGATCATGAAATTCGTTTCCTTTTGGGTGTTCGTGTCGATTTCCGGTGTGGCAATGAAGATGTAATCGTTGCTTTCCCGATCTTTCAGGACACTTTTCGATGGGATGACAAGACCATTTTCTACATCCATGTCTGTGATGCTGACTTCGGCAAGCATATTTGGCAAAAGGACTTCATTTTTTTCTACATGCGCCATGATGCGGAATGTTCGGTTTGTTGGCTCGATGTACTTACCGATTGTAGAAACAGTCAATTCCATCACATCATCCGAATAGTTCGGGAAACGAACTTTCAGCGGCGTTCCGATCCTGACTTTCGACAAGTGCTTTTCGGACAGGTCCGCAACGATGTCAACCCTATCGTTGTTTACCAATCGAACCAATGGAGATCCTGCACCTGCCACTTGTCCGCGACGAGCGAACACTTTATCAACAACTCCGGTAAACGGAGCACGAATGACGGCCTTTCCGCGTTGTGTATCGATGGAGTTCATGCTTGCTTTTAGTGACTGAACCTGGTTTCGCGCTGTTTCGAGATCCATTTCAGTACCGAGTCCTTGTTTATTGAGCTCTTCCTGCTTGGAAAGCATATATTCAGCGTATTCCAGTTGTGCGTTCAATTCTTCGAGATTTGCTCCCAAAACCGACGCGTCTACCTGGGCAATTACCTGACCTTTCTGAACGGTTTTTCCCTCTTTTACGGGAATGAGTGTAATGAGCCCTCCCATTTCTGCACTCAAGGTTACGTCTTCATCTGTTTGCACATTTCCCTGCACTGTAATTGAATGTTGGAATCGCTCTCGCTTGACCGTTTCCAATTCAACCAATGGTGCTACTGGCGTTTCTTCTTTGGTTTCTGTCTGATTCTCTCCGCAGGACGCAAGGATAAGTGCTCCGGAGACAACAAGAAAGTAGCGGTTAATGTATATTCTCATGTCGTTTATTTGTTCGTTGATAATAAGTTATTGTATAATTTGTCCAGGTTCAATTTCGCCTGGAAGAGCTCAGCCAAAACTCCTGTATATTGTGCCTGAGCCGCCAGAAGCTGATTGTACTTCTGCGTTACGGTCAGGGCGTTTCCTTTACCGATTTCTCTCGTCCTAACGGCGTTGTTATAGATGGACCGTGCGAGTTCTACATTTTCGCGTTGAAGATCGTATTTGCTCTGAGCATTGTTCAAACGATTCTTCGTCTGGATCTCCTGAAACTTCAGCGATTGCTCAAGCATTGTCAGGTTGTTTTGATCTTTCAGCAGCTTGATCTCCGCCTGCTTGATCCGTGCCCTGCGCGAAAGTCCCGAGAAGATCGGAACGGTTAGCGAAAGTCCCCAGACACTTTGCGGGTACCACGGTTCGTTAGCGAAAAAGTTGAACTCATTTCGGAACGCGTTGTAGGTTTGGTTGAAAAATGCACTCAGCGAAGGCAAATTGGCCGCTCGGTTGTTTTGGACATTCAATCCCGAAAGCTTGATCTGCTGTTCTGCAATCCCATAGCTTAGGTTGTCGCGAATAGTCCCCGAAGAAAGGGCTGATTTCGTCAGCAAATCCTGCGCGGAAGAGCTGATATCAATGGGTTGATCCATGGGGTATCCCATGGATAGCTTCAACATCGCCAGTGCGTTTTCGTATTGCAACTGTGCCGACAATTGAGCGTTCTTAGCTGTGAGTAAGGAATAGTTTAACTGGTCAATGTCTTCCTGAAGCAACAATCCCAGCTCGAAGTACACCTTTTGTTGTTCGATCAATTCTTCTCTTATGTTGCGCAGCTGTTCTACGCTGAAAACGTTAGTATCATCAACAGTCTTTTCGTCATA
>JAURNA010000039.1 GCA_030830385.1 Crocinitomicaceae bacterium
ACATCTTCTTATCGGTCATTCCTGATAGTCTGGACCCCAGGGCGTATTCCTTTGACTGGCCTGTTGTCCTGATGCTCTTCACTTCATTTGCCCTGCTAGCTACCGTCCGACTCTTACAATCGGATGCTTACGTTTCGCTCATAGTCGCAAACGTTAAATTGAAAGGACTGCAAGCTTACCTGCGAGAATCTTTTCCGCTCAACAAAAGAAGTTCTGTGCTCATGCTCATCAATTACTGGGTGGCGATGGTCTGCTTAATCTACCTTGCATGGAACGGTGTTTCGTTTTCTGAAGAATTGAATTGGTGGGTGGTCATTCTGGCTCCTGTTGTGATTGTTGCCTGGAGTTTAATGGGCTTGTTATTCGGCAGTTGGCTCTCGGGCGAACCGGAAACCTTCCATGAACCCATTCAACTGCGCATTATTGGGGCGCAGCTTCAGGGAATACTCTTCTTTGTTTTGTCCATTACATGGATACTAAATATTGAATACCCGTATGCATTTGTTCAGATTGCGGGAGGAATACTCGCAGTTGAGTTTATTTATCGGTTTTTAAAGGGATTTGTATTTTCTATGCGTCGGGGAGTCGCATGGTATTATATAATTTTGTATTTTTGCACTCTCGAAATTCTACCGCTATTTGTAGTCTATTACTCGCTGCAACTGGATTTCGCTCAAGATTTATAGAACAAAACAGAGGAGCATTGGCTGTCAAAACGATCTTAGTTTCACAACCGAAACCGGAGGGTAAAAGATCACCCTATTTCGACTTGGCTGATAAGTACAAGTTGAAGATTGATTTCCGTTCATTCATTCATGTGGAAGGAATCGACGCCCAGGAGTTTCGTACGCAGAAAATTGACTTAAAAGATTATTCTGCGGTTATCATGACGTCTAAAAATGCAGTGGATCATTACTTCCGAATTGCTGAAGAAATGCGATTCGAAGTTCCGGATTCCATGAAGTACTTTTGTATTTCCGAGGCTATTGCGTACTATCTTCAAAAGTATGTTGCATATCGTAAGCGGAAAATCTTCTTCGGAAAACAAACCATCGAGGATTTGGTAGACGTCTTGAAAAAGCACAAAAAAGAAACATTCTTGCTACCATGCACAGATCGATTGCGGGATAAAATTCCATTAACACTCGAAGAGTACAAACTCAATTTCAAGAAAGCGATTTTGTACCGCACCGTTGCTTCGGATTTATCAGATTTAGAGAACGTGTACTACGATATGCTCGTTTTCTACAGCCCGGGAGGAGTTGAGTCATTGTTGAAGAATTTTCCGGATTTCAAACAGAACAAGACGATCATCGCAGCGTTCGGACCTACTACGGCTAAGGCAATTGTTGACAATAAATTGCGATTGGATTTACACGCTCCACAGCCCAATGCACCATCCATGACGGGTGCGATTGAGAACTATGTGAAAAACGATAAGTAAGAAAATCGAAGGAATATACGAAAAGGTGGATCATCTGATCCGCCTTTTTTTATGGAGTAAATACGTGTGCAGAAACAATTGTGTTCCTTCATCGGGCATTTCAATTTCGTTGACCTGCTTCTGACGGATCACCACAAAAACACGTAGAAAAAATTTGGAAACGATTTTCGATCGTTACATGGCTGTAAATTGATCTCGGAGCATACAAACACCTTCCACCGCACCGGCATTGATGCGATCAAAATCAGAAGGAACATCCAATTGATCAGCTTTCGGATCGATGATGAACTTCTTTACAGTATGGTTCGCATAGTGAATCAGTCCCGCTGCAGGGTATACCTGAAGGGAGGTTCCGATTACCACGAGTACATCTGCCTGTGATAATATTGCTGCAGCAGTCTCATAAGCAGGAACGGTCTCTCCAAACCAAACCACATGAGGACGCAGGCGGTAACCATCCGGACATTTGTCGTTTTCATCAAGTTTCCAACCATCGATGTAATAATACTCGGACTCTTGATTGGGCCCTGAACTTTTAGCATAGCGGATATTCCCGTGCAAATGAAGTACATCTGAGCTACCCGCACGTTCGTGAAGGTCATCGATGTTTTGAGTTACAACGGACACCCTGAAATCGGATTCCAATTCAGCGATTCTGACATGAGCCTCATTCGGCAAAACCTCCAGAATACGCTTCCTTCTCTCATTGTAGAAGCGCGATACCAGATCCGGATCACGTCGCCAAGCCTCCGGGGTTGCCACGTCTTCAAGTCGGTGTTCTTCCCAAAGACCATCACTGTCACGAAATGTTTGCACCCCGCTTTCGGCACTCATACTGGCGCCCGAGAAAACAACAACGGATAGATCATACGTATTCATCTCATCGATTTAGCCTTTCAATAATAGACACTTTTACAGTGAGTTATAGTCGAGTTTATATTTGTGTCTCACTCACATATGCTTTATTTTGAAGCTTGGTTTAAAACTAAAGTCAAAATTAACCTAATTGAAGAAAACGATGAAAAAATTACTACTTAGCCTAACGGCCCTTCTTTCTGCTGCCGCTGTTGTGGCGCAAGTGAATGTTTCTACACAACTTACGAACAGAGTTGCAATTCTTGAAGAGTACACAGGAAACTATTGTACTTTCTGCCCGGATGGTCACGTGATCGCCACTGATGAAATAGAGCCTACAGGGGCGATTACACTGAAGATTCAAACGGGTGGGTTCTCAGCAACCGACCCTGTATTTGGCGGATCGCTTCAAACGAATTCTGGTAATACAATTGCTGGTCCTTTTGACTCAGAGGCATATCCCAATGGCACAGTGAGTCGTGCTCCCGGAAAGATTGGGATTGGTCGTACAGATTGGTTAGCGGCCGTTAATAGTATCCAGGCACAGACATCTCCGGTTAACTTGCACATCGAATCGGATATCGACGTAACTACGCGTCAGTTGAACGTCTCTGTGGAGTACTACTACACAGGAAATCCATCTTCAGCGTCTAATTACCTGCACATTGGATACTACCAGGATAACATTGCTGCATATCAGTATGATCCGGGATTCAACCCAAATCAATTCTACGTTCTCTCTGCAGGAGTGTACGATTTTGATCATTGTTTCAGAGAAATGGTCAACGGAAACTGGGGTGAAGAGATCACAGGGCTTGCTCAAGCATCAACAGGAATCATCGACCACACGATTACCCTTCCTCCTTCTTTTGGTGGATTTGATGTAGAGCCGGGAGCAATTAAAGTCTATGCATTCATGTCTGAGAGTCCTCAGGGAGAGATCATTACTGCTGCTAAGGCGACTCCAACATACAATAACTGGCCAACGGTTGACGATGCTGGTATTATACTTGTATCTACAACTTCAGATGAAAATTGTACTGGCGAGTCAGGTTCTCTTGCTCCAGTTGTTCTTGTGGGGAATTACGGTGCTGCTGATTTGACATCTTTAGATGTTGACGGAACGATCAACGCAGGATCAGGATCTATTAACTGGTCCGGTACACTTTCTCACAACGAAAAAGTTGCAGTAACATTTTCTCCGATCAATTTTATATATGCATCTACGAACGACATCTATGTTAATATTTCTAATCCTAACGGTAACACGGATGGTGGCTTAAGTAACAATTCGTATGTCTCCTCATTCAACGTTACACCGGCTGTAGCGAATGCGTCTAAGATTCGTATTGAGGTGAAGGGAGACGGATACATGGTTAGTGAATCAACGCTTACTGTAAGAGATGGTTCAGGTACAACATTGTTGAACGTAACAGGAAACCAGTGGACAAACAGTTCAACGCAAACGTTTGACGTTGATGTGCCAAATGGAGTGAATTGTTACACGTTCGAGCTTGATGATACATACGGAGATGGATGGGGTTACCAGACAAATTCTCACTGTAAAATTTTCGACTTCACAGGAGATGTTCAAGGAGCACTGATCCGTGAAATTGATTCAGACAACGAGCTTAGATATAATATGGTTAAAGCTGCTGAACTTACCTCAGCCCTTTCTTTGTCAGAAGTTGACACATGGGATGTTTCGATTTATCCTAACCCAGCGAACGATGTATTGAACGTTTCGTTTAACGCAACTTCCAACGATTATACGGTTAAACTTATGGATCTTCAGGGACGATCTGTTCTAGCCAGAGATATTCCTTCCGTATCCGGCACTCAGCAAGTGAACTTTGACGTTGATGGTGTTGCTGCTGGTAGCTATATCGTAACAATCAATTCTACAACGGGTATATACACGGAAAATGTAGTGATCAAGTAATCACCAAAGATACAACTCACATAGCGAGATTAAAGGCCGGATTGAGATTCGGCCTTTTTATATCTACATCTTTTTGGTCGCAGCATTTTCGTAACTTTAGCAGCCTCAATTGACCGTTATGGCCAAAATAAAAAAGCAAGACGCACTTGAATATCATGCACAGGGGAGGCCGGGTAAAATCGCCGTTGTTCCCACGAAGCCTTATGCTTCACAGCGCGATCTTTCCCTGGCGTACTCTCCCGGGGTTGCAGAGCCTTGCTTGAAGATTGCCGAGAATAAAGCGGATGTGTACAAGTACACCAGCAAGGGAAACCTGGTTGCCGTAATTTCGAACGGGACAGCAGTTCTTGGGTTGGGAGACATAGGTCCGGAAGCCTCCAAGCCGGTAATGGAAGGAAAAGGATTGCTTTTTAAGATATTTGCCGACATCGATGTTTTTGATATTGAAGTGGATGCCACGGACCCTGAAAAATTCATTCAGACCGTAAAGGCAATTGCGCCAACGTTCGGAGGAATCAACCTTGAAGACATCAAAGCTCCGGAGGCGTTTGAAATTGAACGTCGATTGAAAGAAGAGCTTGACATTCCCATCATGCACGATGACCAGCACGGAACAGCCATTATTTCATCAGCAGCATTACTGAATGCATTGGAATTGGCCAAAAAGAAAATTCAGAAGGTCAAAATAGTGGTGTCCGGAGCCGGAGCATCAGCGCTGTCCTGTGCACGATTGTACTGTGCATTGGGTGCAAAACTCGAGAATATTTTCATGTTTGACTCCAAGGGGTTGATCCATGCCAAACGCCATGACCTGGACGAAAACAAGAAGTTTTTCGCCAAACACACCAAAGACATATCCTTCGAAAATGCATTCAAAAAAGCAGATGTATTTCTTGGCCTATCCCGTGGAGGATTGGTAACCAGGGAGATGGTGGAAGTAATGGCCAAGGACCCCATTGTATTTGCGTTGGCCAATCCTGAGCCAGAGATTTCCTACAAGGATGCAACGGGTGTTCGCAAGGACATCATCATGGCCACCGGCCGTTCGGATCATCCAAATCAGGTGAACAACGTTCTCGGATTCCCATTCATCTTTCGCGGTGCTATGGACGTACGCGCAACAAGCATCAATGAGGAAATGAAACTTGCCGCGGTGAAGGCGATTGCGGCCCTGGCAAAAGAGAGCATTCCGGAAGAAGTAATCGAGGCATATGGAGAGAAAAGCATCTCCTTCGGTCGGGAACAAATCATTCCGAAACCCCTGGACCCGCGTTTGATCTACTACGTGGCACCTGCTGTGGCAAAAGCCGCAATGGAATCGGGTGTGGCCCGTCTTCCAATTGATGATTGGGAGCACTACGAGATGGAGTTGAAGAATCGACTCGGGATCGATAACAAGCTCATTCGAAATATCACAGAAAAAGCGCAACGGTCACCGAAGCGTGTGGTATTTGCCGAAGCCGATAACATCAAAATTCTCAAGGCTGCGCAAACAGCTGCGGAAGAAGGAGTTGCAAATCCGTTACTGCTTGGGAACAAAGAGGTGATAGAACAGCTGATTGAGGAATACGCAATCGAATTTTCAGAGGTGGAAATCATCGATCCAAAGGCATCAGAACAAAAGGAAAGACGACGCGAATTTGGCTTGCAGTTCTTCGAAAAACGCAAGCGAAAAGGAGTGACAGAATTCGAAGCCATCCAGCTGATGCGAGAACGAAATCACTTTGGGGCGATGATGGTAGAAGCCGGTGAAGCGGATGCCATGATTTCCGGAATCACTCGAAATTACAACGACGTTGTGCGCCCAGCAATTCAGGTAGTTGGCTTACAAAAAGGCATCAATAAGGTTGCAGGGATGTATATCCTTGGTACCAAACGCGGACCGCTGTTTCTGGCGGATACAACATTGAATCTGAATCCCACGGCGGAGGAAATCGCAGAGATCACTTCCAACGTGGCCAAAACGATACGGAAATTTAAAGTGACCCCGCGTGTGGCGCTACTCAGCTATTCAAATTTCGGTTCATCCAAAGGTGAAGATTCCAGAAAAATGGCAAAGGCTGTGAAGATCATCCACGAGCGCGATCCGAACTTGATTGTCGACGGAGAAATCCAGGCTAACTTTGCATTGAACAACGAGTTGATGAATGAAAAATTTGCCTTTTCCAACTTATCCAATCGTAAGGTAAATACACTCATTTTTCCAAATCTTTCCGCTGGAAACATTGCCTATAAACTTCTCCATGAAATGACAGATGGAGATACAATAGGGCCAGTATTGGTCGGATTGAAAAAGTCGATTCACGTGCTCCCAATGGGATCATCCGTTCGCGAGATCATCAACATGGTGAAGGTAGCGGTAGTTGACGCTCAAAACAAATAAAGAACATGATTGCGCAGATAAAAGGACATGTTGTAGAAAAGAATCCCACGGAGATCATCATCGATTGTAGCGGTGTTGGTTACGAGGTGAAAATCTCACTGAACACCTTTACATCACTGGGAAATGAAGAAATCAAACTATTTACCCGCTTCATTGTACGGGAAGATGCGCAAATCCTCTACGGGTTTTCTACAAAGGACGAACGGGAGATGTTCAATCACCTCATTTCTGTATCGGGAATCGGACCCAATACTGCAATGATCATGCTGTCCTCCCTGATACCCGAAGAAATAGCCGCAGCAATACAAGGCGAAGACGTCCGTACAATACAGAGTATCAAGGGAATTGGAGCCAAAACAGCACAGCGCGTTATCGTGGATTTGAAGGATAAAATGTTAAAATTGGCGTTTTCGGCTGAAAATATGTTCAGTGCGAACAATACAACCCGATTCGATGCGTTAACAGCTTTGATTTCGTTGGGTTTTGAGAAGAAATCAGCCGAAAAAGTCATAGACAAAATTGATACGGGCGATTTATCCGTAGAAGAGTTGATAAAAGAAGCGTTAAGAATACTTTAGCTAAAAAGTGACTACATCTGAATTGCTACATAGAAAACTGAGCCTGCTTTTGGCGTGTGCGATCATCGGAATGTCAGGTGTATTTGCGCAAGATCCGACAGATACAACACTGGCCTTCCCAATTGAAAATAATTACGACCCAACGCAGACGACAGAGCAAAGCTTCGATCTCGGTGATCCTTCGCGAGTAGAACGCACGATCGTGTACGACCCAACAACGGGAACGTACATTTTTAGTGAAAAGATTGGAAATGGGTTGAATTATCGGAATCCATCCATGATGACACTTGAGGAATACCTCGAATACGAACGTCAACAATCCATGGCCGATAACTGGAAGGAACGAATCGACGAACAAACGGAGGAAGAACGCCCGTTCGAACTCCCGATTCCGGTGGGGAGTAAGGTCTTCGAAAATTTCTTTGGATCAGACGAAATCACCATTCGACCCGCTGGCTCTGTTGAAATTTCCATGGGTGTCAACTCATCGCGTTACGACAATCCGATCTTGCCGGTACGCCAGCGTCGCATCACCCGATTCGACTTCAACCAGCAAATCAACCTGAACCTCGTGGGGCAAATTGGAACGAAGCTGAAGTTGGGAACGAGCTACAACACACAAGCAGCGTTTAGCTTCGATAACATTTCCAAACTCGAATACGCGGGCAATGAAGATCAGATCATGCAGAAGATCGAACTGGGCAACGTCGCATTCAACACACCCACTTCGCTTATTCAGGGATCGCAGACGCTCTTCGGGGCATATACAAAATTGAAATTCGGCCGAACTACAGTTGATCTTATCGCTGCATCTTCAAGAGGAAGAAAACAAACGATCAGTATCACGGGTAATTCACAACTTCAGGACTTTGAGCTAACGGCAGACAACTACGAGGCGAACCGTCACTACTTCCTCAACATGTACTTCCATGATCACTATGACGAAGGAATGTCGACGATACCGATTGTCAATTCAACGATCAACATTACGCGTATCGAAGTGTGGGTAATGAACCGCATCAACGCAACGGAAAATACACGAAACATTCTTGCTTTCTCGGATTTGGGAGAGGCATTGCAGGAGAACTGTCAGGGCGATCCGGGCGGATACACACTGGGACCGGGTAATTTGCCGATACCAGATGATAGCGCAAATGCCTTGTATGCATGGGCTGCAAACCACCCTCAAATTCGATCGTTCAACAATGCTGTACCGACCCTTTCCGCTCAGGTAGCCGCTCCGGGACCTTTCCAGCAAGCGATTCACTTCGAAAAAGTGGAGAACGCACGAAAGTTGAATGAAAGCGAGTTTACCTACAATGCTCAGTTGGGATTCATCTCGTTGAATATGCCGCTGAACAACGACGAAGTGTTGGGTGTATCATACGAATACACCTATCGAAACAAGACCTATCAGGTTGGAGAGTTCTCTACGGATGGAGTTTCGGGGCAAGATGCATTGATTGTAAAACTATTGAAGCCAACCATCACAAATCCAAGGAATAAAGTTTGGGATTTGATGATGAAAAACGTTTACTCGATCGGAGCTTACCAGGTGGATCAGCAAGGATTCCGAATGGATATCCTCTACAACAATCCGGAAACTTCCGTGATGGTGCCATTCTTCCCGTACGGAGGAGATGAAATTGAAGGTCAGCAGCTCGTCACACTGCTGGAAATGGACCGCATCAACCAGAACAATCAACCCTTCTCTGATGGAGTACTGGATTTTGTGCCGATTGTCTTCAACCAAAGCAGGGCCGAAAACGGTGGTACGATCAACGTTCGAAACGGACGAATCTACTTCTCAACAGTTGAACCATTTGGTAAAACACTGGCGGATAAGCTCCTTGCAGCCAATATTCCGAAGGTAACCGTGGATCGTCTGGCGTTTACAGAGCTTTACGATTCAACCAAGACAGCCGCACAGCAGATTCCAGCCAAAAACCGCTTCAGCTTTAAGGGAGAATACAGTTCATCCATTAGTTCGGATATTCCGTTGAATGCTCTGAATGTCCCGGAAGGTGCCGTTACGGTAACCGCCGGAGGAATTCGGCTTACAGAAGGTGTCGACTATACGGTGGATTACAACCTGGGCCGCGTAAAAATCCTGAACGAAGCATATCTCAATTCGAATACGCCTATTGATATCAATATCGAAAGCCAATCGGTATTTGGCTTCCAGGCGAGGTCACTGATTGGATCGAGAGTCAGCCATCGATTCAGTGACAATTTCAATGTTGGAGCTACATGGATGCGCATGATGGAACGACCGGTTACACAAAAAGTGGACATCGGGAGCGAACCGTACAAGAACAACATCATAGGATTCGATATCGCGTACAAAACAGATGTTCCTTTCCTTACGAAGCTGGTAGACCTTCTGCCGGCAATTTCAACCAAGGAAATATCAACCTTCTCTTTTACAGGCGAATTTGCACACTTGATTCCGGGAGTTCCCAGAGCGATCAACCGTGAAGGAACTTCATACGTAGATGATTTTGAAGGAGCGCAGAGCGCAATTGATCTGCGTTCAGTCCAGTCCTGGCGCCTTTGCTCGGTTCCTCAGGGACAACCCGACTTGTTCCCCGAAGCGGCTAACCTGAATTTGTCCTCCGGGTTCAAGCGAGCGAAATTGGCCTGGTATACGGTCGATCCGCTGTTCTTTCAGGGAAGCAACATAACACCTGCTCACATTGCCAACGACCCGGAACAATTATCGGATAGTCGAGTGCGTATTGTCAATCAAAACGAAGTATTCCCGAACCTGCAGCAGGCCTATGGGTCCATTCCAAACATTCCAATCCTGGATTTGGCGTACTATCCAAGAGAGCGTGGAATGTACAACTACGATACTACCAACACGGTAAATCCGGACGGTACGTTCATCGACCCTGAAAATCGCTGGGCAGGAATCATGCGACCGTTGAGTACGAACGACTTTGAGCTTGCGAACATTGAATACGTTCAGTTTTGGATTTTGGATCCGTTCAACGGCGATGCAGAGGCTGTGAATCCGGGTAGCACGCACAGCGGAGGAGACTTTTACATCAACCTCGGAAACAACTCGGAGGATGTCCTGCGTGATTCACGACGTAGTTTTGAAAACGGATTACCACCATTTGGTGCAACACCGGATGATGCATTGGACACAACGGTGTGGGCACGCGTATCCACACTTCAGCAAACCGTAAACGCATTTGACAACGATCCGGCATCTCGAATCAATCAGGACGTTGGAATCGACGGATGGAACGATGCAGATGAACGAGCATTTTACTCCGCGTATGTAAGTTGGATTCAAAACAATGCTACGCTGGATGCCTCAACGAAAGCACGTATGCTTGCCGATCCTTCATCGGATAACTACAACTATTACCGCGACGATGACTACGACGCAGCCAAGTTGAGCATTCTCGAGCGATACAAGAAATTCAATGGCATGGAAGGAAACTCACCAACCATTGAGATGTCTGATACAATGAACAACGAGGGGTACCCAACACAGGGAACCAACCTTCCGGACGTAGAGGAATACAACAACAACAACACATTGGATGAAACGGAAAGCTACTTCCAGTACAAGGTTAGTCTGCGTCCATCCGATATGGTGGTAGGACAGAACTACATCACAAACGTTCAGGAATACCAGAATGGTAACAAAACTGAACGTTGGTACCAGTTCAAGGTTCCGGTTCGTGATTACGAAAAGCGAATCAATGGAATCCAGGATTTCAGAACCATTCGTTTCATGCGTATGTTCCTGAAAGGATTCGATGAGGAGGTGGTTGTTCGATTTGCACGTTTGGAATTCATTCGTGGAGAGTGGCGACAGTACTTACTTGACCTGATGGAGCCAGGAGAAAGTATTCAGATGGATCCAAACCTCACAACGTTCAACATTGGAGCTGTAAACGTTGAGGAAAACGATCAGCGTGATCCGATCAAATACGAAATCCCACCGGGAATTGTGCGAGAGGTAGATCCGGCACAACCGAACCCACGTCA
>JAURNA010000305.1 GCA_030830385.1 Crocinitomicaceae bacterium
GCAATTACGCGCTTTACTCCAAGATCCAGTAAGTGAACCGAAGTTAGAACCGTTGCTTCGAAGTTTTCACCGATTGCTACAACAGCAGCGTCAATCTCACCTATGTTTTGCGCTTTGAGCGCTCGCAAATCGGTTGCATCAAGTGTTACGGCGAAGGCCAAATCGTCCTTGATGTTCTCAATTTTTTCCTCGTCCGGATCAAACGCAAATACCTGCGCTCCTTTTTCGGCGAGACTTCTGGCAATGGTGGAGCCATATCGTCCTACTCCAATTACCGCAAACTTGTTATAATTCATCTTCTTTCGTTTAAGCGAGGGCCTGTTCGAGATCCGCAATGAGGTCATCGGCGTCTTCCACACCAACACTCAGGCGAATCAGCGAATCAACCACTCCCATTTTTTCACGTTGCTTTTTCGGGATGGCACTGTGCGTCATCGTGACCGGATGTCCGATCAGTGATTCTACACCTCCAAGCGATTCCGCCAGTGAAAATACTGTTACTTTTTTCACAATTTCGGTGGCCTCATCCAACTTATTTCCCTTCAAATTAAAGGAAATCATTCCACCAAATCCTTTCATCTGTTTCCTGGCCACCTCGTGGTTCGGATGATCTTCAAACCCGGGCCAATATACACTTTCTACTTTCGGGTGTTTTCTCAGGAAGTGCGCGACGCGTTCACCGTTTTCACAGTGCCGCTGAACCCTCAAATGCAGGGTTTTTATCCCACGAAGTACCAAAAATGAATCCATCGGAGCTGTGACCGCACCCGAGGAATTCTGGATTCGATACATTTCTTTGGCAATCTCATCGTTGGAAGTTACCAACGCTCCCATGACAACATCCGAATGACCTCCTAAGTACTTCGTCACTGAATGCATCACCACATCTGCGCCCAAATCAATGGGATTTTGAAGATACGGAGTCGCAAATGTGTTGTCGACACAAAGCCATGCATTTGCTTTTCGGGCCACTTTGGACATCGCCTCGATATCCACGATGTTCATCATTGGATTCGTAGGTGTTTCCACCCAGATGAGTCGCGTATTTTCGTTCACTTTCTGCTGGACTTCTGCCGTGTCCGACATTCCAACAAAGTGAAATACAATGCCGTATTTTTCAAAAATGGTACGAAACAGGCGATAGGAGCCTCCGTACAGATCGTTGGTGGAAATCACCTCATCTCCGGGGTTGAGCATTTTGATGATGCAATCAATGGCGGCCATTCCCGACGCGAAACAAGCACCGTAGCTGGCATTTTCCAGCGCAGCAATGTTCTTTTCCAGCGCGTGTCTTGTGGGATTTTGCGTTCGTGAATAGGCGTACCCCTTGTGATTTCCAACTCCTTCCTGAACATAGGTAGAAGTCTGGTAAATGGGTGTCATAATTGCCCCGGTTGTTTCATCGGGATGCACACCAGCATGAACCGCCTTTGTTGCAAATTTCATTGTTTGCTATTCCATTGTTTGCGAGAAGCAAATGTAGCAAAATAGCGGCGGAAGATGGTCATTCTCATTCGAGGCGGTTTTAGTACATTTAGCCTCGTTGTCAGCGACCATTCGAAATAGTATTCAGGAACTGCTTCAGGAAAGTAGTTTATTTCAACTTCAGGACGTTTTGGTGGACGTTTCCGGAAAGGAATCTTTGTTGTTGCCAATGGAGGAAATCAAGGCGGTTCGGTTGGATCAATTTCCGAATCGAATTCTTCGGGAAACGCGTCAATTTTACCGTCTTTCCGGCATCAATACATTGTGTCAGACGTGTGACCTGGTTGAATTGGAACTATCGGGAAAATCCATTCAAACTCCCGTCTGGCTCACGCCTGTAGTGCACACAATCGATCGCATTCAGGACCAGGTTAAGCTGGAATTGATCGAAGAAGATCGTTTTGTGAATCCTTTCCTGGTGCATCAAATGGGTGAACTTGTCCCTTCTGAAGATCTTCCTGTCGATGATTCACTGAACGAATGGTTGCAAAAGCATGGACTCCGGGTTGCTGAAGGGAATCGTTTGCTCGGCAATTTTCACCACCACCGGTACCAACTTATCAAAGAGCTGGAGGAACTGCGTGATTCGGAATCGTACAGTTCAGGACTTCGGCAATTGATGGGCGATGAAAAAACGATCGATCAACCCCTTGCTTTGCCGGTTGCCACTCTTCTCCCTTCGGACTCAGACCATGAGGAAGTGTATCGAAATGCACGGAATGGTCATCTTGTAATTCAGGGGCCTCCGGGTACGGGAAAATCACAGGTGGTGACGAATCTCATTGCCAAGTTGCTTGCCGTTGACGCGTCTACAGTTGTGGTTTCCGAAAAACGATCGGCACTTGAAGTAATTCCCAAAAAACTGGCGGCTTTTGGTCTCGACAAACTCTGTTTCATTGCTACATCTGATCGAATCAGTGGTAATTTCCTGGCAGACTTAAAACGAACCTGGGACCATTTCGACCGGCTCGAAACAAGCGACCCTGTAAACATGATGCTGTCTGAACAGCTGGAAGATCAGTTGCAGATGACGCTCGAACTCCTGCAAAAGCCCAATCTGATTGGCGGGATTTCTTTTCATGAATTCCTCCGCCAAACGAAGCATCTGGCGTTACAAAATGCCGGATACACAAGCCAGGTTCCCGATATCCCCTTGCTGTCCCGTTGCGAACAATCGCTTGCGTGGATTTATGCGAATCAGTTGCAGGGAACCCTGGGGAAATTCCGAACTTCACTCCTTCGTTCTGATACACTGGATCAGCTCGATCAGTCGATTTACGAATGGAAGCAGCTATTCCCGGAACTCTCTTGCCATTTCTCAATTCGTACAATGGAAGAGCTTCAATCTTCTATGAAAAAAGCAGCACTTTGCCAGGTTTTTGAAAACGAGCTGAGTCGACAATTCGGGAAGTTGCTCAAACCGAATTCACGGGAGCAACGTCGATTTCTGAAGCTTCGAAAACGGTATTTGACTGCTTCGAAAACAGCAGTATCTTCAGAAGATTCCCACTGGAAAATTGTACCGGGTGAACAGGAAACAAATGCCTTGCTGCGCACCTTACACAACGGCGGAATGTTCGAAAAAAGAAAAGCACGAAAACGTTGGAAAGGACTCTCGCATCTACCGGTAAAAGAAGCTGCGGAAGCGTTGAGAACACATCGGAGCAAATTGGTTGCAAAAGCCGATTTTTCGCAACTTTTAATTGAATTTTGCGATTTAGGGCTCACAAATCCGGAAATTGAGATTGAAATCATCTACCAAACGTTGCTTCAAATTAACAAAGATACGTGGCAGTCATATCATGATTTACCGGAACGCGAACGTGCCAATTTGACGGCTCATCACGAGCAACTTCATCGATTGCACTCCGACCTGCACAGAGCTTTTGTCCTGGATAAGAAAACGGAAATTCCGGCCTTTCTGGATGAACTGGAATTGGCACTTCCTCAACTCATTTCACACAAGGCAGCCCTCCGGGAATTCCCCCCTGAACTCTTGTCGTGTATACGTGAATCGGATAACCTCGAAGCACTCCAGTCACTCGTGTACAATTCACATTACATCCGGTTTCAAGAGCATTTTCCCAATTTCGCCCATTTTCATCCCGGAAAACTTGCGGCAAAAATCGACGAAATCATCAGGGCGCACGAAGACGAAGCCGGGTTGTTCGCTCGCCATATCGAATACAACATCTGGAAACGATTCCGGGAGTATCATGCGCTGTTGAATACACCGGCCCGAAAACTCTCCGAAGAGGAAAAAGCAATGAAAACGGAACTGCGCAAAGGCAAATCTATTTTGGTGAAAGAGTTTTCCAAAATGCGAAGCCATCGCAGTTTGCGCGATTTGTTTCATTCAGAAGCTCGCCGATGGATTCAACTACTGAAACCGGTTTGGCTCAGTAACCCGACCCAGTTGGGAAGATGTTTTCCGATGACGGAGCATTTGTTTCAAGCGGTCATTTTTGACGAAGCCAGTCAAATTCCGCTTCAGAATGCGCTTGGGGCCATTCAGCGATCGGAACGTATCATTGTGGCAGGCGATGAACAACAAATGGGACCTACGAGCTATTTTACACGAGGTGCCCAAATGCCCATAGACCTGCTTCATCAAGCGTCTTTCTACTTCCCGAAAGTTTCGTTAAAGCATCACTATCGCAGCAAACATCCCGATCTCATTCGCTTTTCCAATCGTCATTTTTACGGTGGTGAATTAAGGGTTTATCCCGGTATTCCGGAGGAGTCTCCAGCATTGAATTACCATTTCGTCGAAAACGGAAGGTTCATCGATCGGGTCAATACTCCGGAAGCAAAAGCGGTGGCAACGCAAATTGAACAAGCGCTTCGAAGTGACGAGAGTATCGGTGTTGTGGCGTTCTCGGAAGAGCAGTTGAACGCGATATGGGATGAAATTGCACTCCCCAGTCGTGAAAAATTACAGGCTCGTCTTGATGAAAATCATGGTTTTTTCCGTGCATTGGAGAACGTTCAGGGGGATGAATGCGATCATTTGATCATCAGTTTTGGATATGGGTTGAACGAAGAAGGCGAATTCCATCATCGATTTGGTCCGATGAATACTGCAAACGGTCGAAAACGGCTCAATGTACTGCTCACCCGCTCAACGAGTTCCATTCATTTTTTCGCTTCGGTACGATCTGATCGCTTTAAATTGAGTGAAAATGAATCCGTCAACTTGCTGCGCAAATGGTTGGAGTTCATGAATACCTATGCTCCGTCGACCTCTGTTGAATTTCCTTTTGGATTAACGCCTAAAACGGAAGGTAAAACACTGGAATTTCACGCTGCATATCAATCCTTGCATGAAGCACGAGAGTTTGTTACGCTGCACAGGGCGCTGAAGGAACGAGGCTGGGATGTCGTTTACTCCTGAGTGAGTGCCAGAAGGGCAAAACTGGCCAACCAGTGACCGCCTTCGTAATGATCGTCCACGATTTTCGGAAGTGAAAAGCGAATGTGATCGGTTGCCAACGTATCCAAATGCGGGTATCGGTTGCGGAGTGCCTCGTTGATTCCGTACAAACACCAGGCACGACTGAAGTTGAGTCCATCTAGGTGCACGAGATGACCATCTGATCGATCCGAAACAAGGGTCGGTTCCAAAGGCGATTCGTTTTTCAATAAACCGGGCATAAAGCCCCAGATCCACTCTTCAAACTCTTTTGGCTCCAGCACTTTGCGCATCAAATCCGCTTCTTCGAGACAGGGAGAAAGGAAGTCGTACCCACTGGGTTCCCATGAAACCGGACACTCATTGTCGGTGAAATAAAAATCCTTTGCACGCTGCTCAATCAATCCCTTCAATTCATCCTGTTCCGTATGATCGGCATAATCATACATCATGCTCAATGCGAACGCCGTATTGGTATGTGTTCCGACTCGAATCGGGTATTGAAGCTTGGGCAGAAATGCACGCATTCGCTCTGAAAGCGAGTCGATCAGTGGTTGCAAATTGACCGTCAACTGTTCTGCGTCAGGATCATCCCACGAGTTGAGTTCATCTGCCAGTTTAAACAACCATGCCCAACCGTACATGCGTTCAAAACCCTTCGCATGTCGATTTTGGAAGTACTCGATTTCCCTTTGAATATTGTCGGCCGTGATGTTCTTCTTCAACAACATTCGAATGGAGTCGGCTCCTGTTATATCCGGGTAATGTCTGATCAGACATACGAGCGACCAATGGCCGTGAACTGCAGAGTGCCAGTCAAAACAACCGTAAAATGCCGGATGCAAATCCCGTGGTGAACGAAGGTCATTGCTATCTCCCAACACCTGATTCAATTTGTTCGGGTACTCTACCTCAACACAGCTGAGGGGTAACGTGCTGAGTCGTTCCGCCTCGTCTTGTGTAAGCGTGAGTTTATGGGAAAACGCAATGGTGTCTTCCATTTCTTCCCGCTGCGCAAACACGGCTGCAGGCAGCAAACAAATCAGGATCGCAGTCTTCATGGGTTTAAAATTAATCATTCCACGGGCGAAAGTTGCCGTCGTTTGATTCGGATATCCCACCAACAGACCAACCCGATCAGAACGTACTCCAGTACAATGATCGATTCGTTTCGTTGAAACCCATCCTGCTGGTACGACAAATAGGTCCAGAAAATAACGTAGGTCCACACAATCGGAAACCTCCATCCCGAGAGGATCGCAAAAGGAAGCAGCATGATCACATACCATGGATGGACCGTCGTCGCGAATAGGTAATACAGCGCGTACGCCAACAGAATCCGCTCACTTGTCGACCAGCGATCCTTGAGGAAATTCAGCGCCAAAATACCTACGATGGTGAGCCAAGGTAAGATTCTCATCAGTATTGCAATGCCATCTGCTTCTGTGAGCCATTGAAAGACCAGACTTCCTGTGGTGAGTACACCTCCGTTGAATTGAAACACAAAGAAGTACAGTCGTAAGCTCTGTAAAAAGTTGACGATGTTCTCCGGATTCAGGAAAATACCCAACACGAGTACCGTTGAGAGAAAAATGACCAACCACCAATGCAGCAAGCGCTTCCCATTGAGTGCTTTCCAGTGCACACAAGCCAGCAACAAAGGGTTCAGTTTCGTGCCAATCGCCAGAGCGAGCGCGGCACCTGATTGGGTGAGTTTCTCGTTTTTCAGGAACCAAAATGCCAGCAGCAAAAAAGCCAGGGCTATTCCTTCAAAGTGTATATTCCCCACGAATTCAATCATAACGAGTGGGTTGAGCCAATACAGGATTGCGTTGTTTGGATCTTTTCTATCCTGTCGGAGTAGTTTGACCAGCAGCCAGAACGAAAGGCACTCAAACAGCAGTAGGATGACCTTCATCACCACTAAATTTCCATAATTGGGTGACCCGAGCACATAGGCAACTGCAAAGATTGCTTGATTTACCGTCGGGTAAATCGAATAGAAATTCTTGGAGTTCATCCCGCCTGGGAAATTCTTGCTGTGTGCAGCGAACAATTCAGCTGCGGTAGTATCCTCCGGGTGTTGTTCAACATACACGGATGGTTTCTCTCCGAAAGGATTGATTCCCTGTGTAACCATGTACCCATCCCAGGTGAAGCGGTAATAGTCGTCCGAAAGGGACGGCGTTGCGAAAACCAATGCCATGCGAACCAGTATTCCGACGGCCAAAATCCAAAGCAGTGGAACCGAGCATTTTTTCTTCAATGTTATCCAGGACATGCCAATAAACGCGAGAAATGCTCCACCGTAGAGTGCCTGAACTTGAACAACCCGGATACGAATCGTTGCGAAACACAACCACAGAACAAGGGCAGTGAGTACAACTGCGAGCAACCACCAAGTTGATTTTTGCATTGCATTCATTTGCTAACCATAGAGTGGTAAACCGTCGAACAGATGTTGTATGCGAAGCCGACTGTAAACATCGATCCGAACACCAGGGCTAAAACATTTCCTACTTGAATTGTATAGACAATCAGCAGGATTCCGTAGATCATAATTGCCAATTCCAGTAGTAAAATCGGCGTGATTCGAATGCGGGTGTACATGTTGTGCATGGTACCCGTTCCGTTGGCACCAATGTTGAACTTGGGCGTTCGCACAAACTCCGATTTCTTACCCGTATACCCCTCCATGATGCCAATGACCATGTAGAGTGAAATGCCCATATTGACCACCAAGAAGGAAATCATTTCAATGGGGAACATAACGTATTCAATCCATTTTTTCCGTTCATGAATCAGGTTTCCCCCCATGAAAACGCTCAACAAAAGCAAATTTGAAACGAGAAAAAGTGGCGCAATTTGAAGAAACCAGCTATCGCCTCCCGTATGCTGAATGGACCATGCGAGTGGGAACGAAAGTAAAATGTAAAACAAAACGATTACGAAGACTGAGCTATTGAGTAGATGAAACGTGCCAATCAGTTTTGCCCAAAACGAAGATTCCTTCGATCTCCAGAGCATGCCCATGTTTTTTCGAACGCATTCTGCTGCTCCTTTCGACCAACGAAATTGCTGCGCTTTGTACCCCGGCAGGGTAACGGGCAACTCGGAAGGAGACTCGAGGTCGATCACGTAC
>JAURNA010000306.1 GCA_030830385.1 Crocinitomicaceae bacterium
ATATCTTTTTTACAAAACGCTGTTTATGCTGGACAACGTCTTGCTGAAATTGAGTAGTCATTTTGATGCCAAAGCGCAAACGGCGACTGTGCTCAATCGATTGGCCGGAGAGCGAATTCAGGAGGAATTCACCTACGATCGATTCATGGAACGAATGCACAGCATGCCGGAAATATGGGATGGTCTGCACCAGTTCTTTTTGCAACCGAAAACGCAAAGTCCATCAAGGCGTGAAAGCAACGATGAGAATACGGCATCGGCCAACTGGCAAAAAGTAGCCAGCAATCTCGTCACAATAATGGCGATCGTATTTATCGGTTTCTACTTTTCAACAAACATAGCAGGAGAACATCTCAATCCCCGGGAGGCAATTGCCATTTGTGCAGGTGCTTTATTTATGGGATGGAGACTTCGTCCGTAAACGATCAAGGTATGAATGATTTTGTAACCTTCAACAAAGCATTGTTCGAATCCATGAAAGAAACCCTCACCGGCGGGAAAGAGGCCGAGCGGGATTTCTTTTTGCGGCAGAAGCTCAAGTCGCAAACCTACCAGACACTTGTGAGCTTCTGGACATCCATTACACGGGAATTGGATCGAACGGATAATTGTGAGGACAGTTCCGAAGAATTCGAAGAAGCCAAACGAAGGTTCTACCGCGAAATGATAGGGGTCTTCAAGCAATTTAAGAAAGGCGAAAACTATAATCGAATGGGAATGATCGAGCGCTTTGGAAACAAGGCAGGAGAGATTTTTCACAAGAATGTTTTCGGAGGATCCGATAGCTATCGGAAGGAAATTGAATATGAGTTCGAACAATTCTGGAACAACTTCTTCAAACTCAAAGGATCTCCGATTGAACGACAACGTCGCCCGAAGGAAGAGATTGTGAGTGATTCCATTGCAACACTTGGATCGACGACGATCAAGGAGGCGATTTCTTCAGCGGTTCACGCATACCGTCAGGACGAAGAAGAAGACAAGCAGGAGAGAGGATCAGGATTTTCCATTCAGGCGGCTCTGGACAAAGAGCTAGAATCCGAGAGTATTTTCATCGAAACAGAAGAGTCTGAAGATGCTGCCCAAAAGGTAAGCGAGTACATCGGATCCAATTGGATCAAATTCCTGGCAGAAAATCTCGCGGAGCAACTGTCTGATGGAAGAATGATGAACATTAACCAGGAATACAAAAACGAAGTGTACGGAACGTTCATTCTTGGGAATGCCTATTCAACCTATCTCTGCGCAGGTAACTACAAAGCACTCTACATGTTGATCAAAGAATCGGGTAGACACCCCGAGTTGATTCTCAAGTACGCACCTGTTTTTGAAGGCCCAACGGGAATCGAAATCATTGACCGAAAAGAGGATAAGTCGTTTTTTGATACGCTGATTACCGCGAGTGAAGTAGAACCCCGTCATAACCACACGTATGACGATTTCTACAAGGATGTCCTCATGTGGAAAAAGGGAATGGTACACGCCATGACCGAGAAGGTACGCCGCCTGGCGAATTACATGATCACTGCAGATGGAGACATGGAAAAGATCGACATTCTGGGTAAAGAATATTTCGCGAAAGTCATCCCGATTTTTGAAGGTATACAGTCATTCAGGAACGAGTTTGCAGAAATTGAACTGGACGATGAAATCGAGCGTCTGCTCGAAGAACTTGATCACCCCTTGTTCTACGAATTGTGGCTTTCGAAACCGCACTGGGCGAATCAAAAAGATGATTACAAGCGAGCACGCGCCAGCCTGACATTCAGATTGAATCAGTCTTTCAAATCAATGGAACTGATGATGAAAAAAGCAACGGAAAGCCTAAAAAGACCATTCGAAGGAGGAGAAGTGGATTATCAAAAACTCGGGGAAGAAATCTCAGATCGATCGGTTACTGCGATTGCCTACATGGTACTCGAAGAATTCGAACGTCAATTCCGTTGGATATTGGAACGCGCCATTGCACTTGAACTTCAGTTCAAGCGCAGGGAATTACTTTCTGACCCGATGGAAGATATTGTCCAAACGGTATCGGAACAAACAGCGATTTCGATTCGTTACCGATTGGCGTCCGTGTCACATGAAAGTAGCATCGGAAAAACCAGGGGAAAAAAGCCGCAGGAAACTTCCCTTGCAATCTTCAAATGCCTCGCTTCTATTCCTTCTTTGGATGAAAAGATTCCGAAGAAAAAAGGCAAATTGAAACCTGAAGAGGTAAATGGTGTGAAAACTGCCCGGATTTATCTCGATCAGTACTTCGAAGCGAACCATATTGACTTGAAAGCGGTTGAAAAGCTCTGCGATGAATTCAAAATAACCATCGCAACATTCCTTCGGAAACAGCTCAAGGTACAATTGGAGTTTTACTACCCGGGAAGCGTGTCTGTGAATGAATTCGACCCCGATGTGAACTACGACATTTCTACGTTCAAAGGTCTGCTGGGCAGCTTTCTGCGAAACGTTACCGATATCATCGAACGGGAAAAGTACCTAACGAACAACTAGCAATGGGCTCAAATCGACTCGCCAGATACGCGAACACCACAGCAGAAATCTGCTTCCCTCGTTACATTGATATTCACAATGCGCGGGAGTATTTCTTTGTGCTCAATGGTGACATGGATAAGCTTCAGAAGATTTGCGACGATTGGTATAACGGTGTCGAAGGAGGGAAGCTGAACATACAGCCGATTAACTCCCGAGTTGTCATGCGGCTTGTAGACTGCAATTGTGCTTCGGGATTCAATTGTTCCCTCGACGATAACGAGGTCACCAAATGCAACCCATCAGAGTGTCGGGTAGGAACCATTCGTGATACCGAAATGCAACCCATCGGCCGAACGATGTTCAATCAGCTGGAGTTTTCTTTTTTTGTGAAAAACCCGGAAGGAAAATTGTTCCTCTGTAGTCCATTTCGATATACGGACAACGGTATTTTAATGGTAAACGAACGCGAACTTATTGGATTTCCGACCTCGCATTGTGAGTTTGGTAATTACAACCGCAAGTCCGGGTGCGGGTTCACCTTCGAGCAAAAACGACCGATTGAATTCTTCCGTAGCGATCAAAAAAACCTCGACTTTAACACAATGATGAACTTCGAGTTTCCCGATGGCAACATAGTGCAAAACGAGTATGCATCGGGAGGAATGTGGACCCGGCCGGAAGTGCTGTTAGAATTGTCAAAATCGTCCAACTCAGCGATCGTATTCAGAGAACTTGACACAGAACAGACGAGAACGCAGCTTGAGTCGATGCTTACAAGAGACAACCGTCGGGAAATGAGCGGTTTCAGTGCGTCATCCATGGTCAGGTTACTGCTCGAAAAACGGCACTATCTCAGTATGCTGCAATTTCGAGATATTGCCTCAACCCGATATGCGATGGTGCAGTCGGTATTTGAAGTTGCAGGATACAAGGAGGAAGTTCACCGCGGTGGTGCAACAAACGAAGTTTTCAGTTTGGACTTCAACCGATGGAAAGACGACTCAATGAATACCGATGTTCAGAATCAGACGCGTCGCGACCTTGGATTAACCACAGCTGAGTCCATTGTCGAAAGAGTCGTAAATAACTTTAGGATAGATGATGCTCTGGGAATAGAAGAAGTTGACAACATTCCCTGTTGTTATGCGGACGTGAGCTTCACGTTAATCGTTCAAAAAATACTTTGGAAGTACGCCTCATGAGTAGAATGTTTCAAAGACCGAAATTTGCGAAGGTGACCAACGAGTTGGTAGCGCCCACGCCAATCTATTTTGACAATTCGCTCTACTTTAACTTTATCATCAAGGGAAACATGGACAAGCTGCAAAAGGTTTGTAATGAATGGTTCAATGTACCGTCTAATTTTAAACGGGTATTTGAGCCAGCTTTGCCATACGTGATGGTAACCTATGCGTATTACCCGCGGGCATATTATCAATCCTGGAAAGAAAACAACGAAGGATTCACGCCGTACAAGGAACTGATATTTGTTTTGTTTTTACGGGAGAAAAAACCATGTGGCATTCTGGAAGACATCGGTTTGATAAAACCGAATTTTTATGGTTTCGTTCCGTTTTTATTTCTGGACCATGCCATCCCCGTGGCCGCCGGTCGTGAAATTTTTGGGATGCCAAAAGTAATGGCGGATTTGGACTATCCCGGACTGGGAGGGAACGGAACTGTGCAAAAGTTCTCCGCGAGCACGCTGGGCTTCAATCGCTCCAGAGGATCGGTTCCCATGGCCAAAAAACAAAAAATTATGGAGGTGACCTGTCCTCCCGGATTTAACATGGAAGAAATTCTAAGCAAAGCACACGGAAATCCATCGGATGCCATTGCCAGAGAGTTTTTTAGAAACGTGGAAACGAACTCCGTCAATTTAAATCTTGCCGCAATGATGATAAAAATCCACGAAATGAGCTATATCTCCATGCGGCAGTACCGCGATGTAATAGAAACGGATAAAGCAATAACGAAATCGATTATCGAATTTCCGGGTAAGAACCTAACCGTAACCAACGGAGGAATTCTCCCGGGACAATACGATATTACATACGGTGAAAATAGCTTGACGTATCCTGTGAAGCATACACTGGGACTCGCAAATCAACCAACAGTTTCCTTTTGGTTCCAATGGGATTTCTACCTGTCCGGAGGAAAACAAATCTGGGAGTGGAAAGAATAGCAAAAGAAACCGGAAAAAGCATTACTATCGAACAACGAATAATACAAACCAATGAACACACTGAAAAACTTTGCCCAAATGAGCACGGACATGTTTGTCCGCTTCAACGAGAAGGTTGCAGAACGCATGAAAGACCTCAAGATCGATGATAAGTACACCGACGAACTAATGGGAGCGGTGCATCACGTCCGCGATAAAAACAACTTTTACGTGGAACTTGCGAGCTTTTGGAACATTGCTCACAAAGAATGGTCTGAAGAAGACCCGGCCTCCTCCAACGAGACCTTGATGGAAGCACTTCGAACACTCAAGGAGAACACCCAAAAAATCTACAGCCGAAAAGCGGAAAGCAAGCACTCAAAAATGGTCGATTGGCTTTCAGATGTAGAACGCTTTTCCGATGAAATGGCGGTTAAATTTCTGGAAATGGGAGCTCGTTACTCGCATACGAAAAAAAACGCGTTCGATGCTGTGGCAAAATTCGCGGAAGAATTTCAACAACTGGAGGAAGGACACAACCGGGAAGACTACGAAGCATTCAACAGCATTTGGGACAAATTCCAGTCGCAATTTTTGCAGGAGCAATAATCGGCTCATTCGAAATAAACACATTTTCATTGACTGGAAAGAAAGTAGGATCAGTATCAAATCATCTGGAAATGTTTGCGACGTTTCCGGACCTTGGAAAGAAAGCATGAATACAAGAGAAGAAAAGAAGAAAATTGCTGTTCTGGGAGGAGGAGTAGCGAGCATTACAGCTGTTTGGCAGCTGACCAACGAGCCAAATTGGCAAGACAAGTACGATATTACACTCTACCAAATGGGGTGGCGAATCGGAGGAAAAGGAGCGAGCGGACGCAACACAGAAATCAACGACCGGATCGAAGAACACGGTTTGCATCTCTGGTTTGGTTGCTATCACAACTCATTCCATTTCATGAGGTCGTGCTACGAAGAAATGAATCGCAATATTGGAGAGTCTGTATACAACCTGGAAGAAGCATTCGAACCAGCTCGCTACGTAACCTTGCACGAGGAAATAGGTGACCGCTACGAAAAGTGGCTGCTCAATTTTCACTTCAACTCCGAAAAACCCGGAACAATCAAACCACTTCCATCCATTTGGGAGAACATCGTTCGGATGTACCGCATCATGATACGGCAATACCTCGAAGGTACAATCGCATACACCTTTGATCCGGGTACCGACGCAGGAATTGAAGAACGTAAATTCTACCGTGACCTGAACCGGGAGTTTATGGATCATTTCAAAAAGTACGGCAAGTTCATGGGGATTCAGATTACCGATCTCACTCCGGACGAAGCGATTGATCTGGCAGAAGAATTTATGTACTCACAGAAAATTCACGAAAAGTACGAGACGCTCTCTTTTGTTTTGGAGGAAATTCGGGATTGGATCTGGGAACGAATTGAACACAAGATTTACGAATACGACAACCTCCGCAGAATGTGGACGTTGATGGATTTTACATTCGCCACAACCCTTGGCGTAATCGAAGATGATCTTCATCGCAGGGGGCTTGATGTAATCAATCACTTGGACTTTCGTGAATGGTTATTCAGGTACAGCTTAACTCCGCAAATTACGGTGTGGTCGGCACCCATTCAGGCCATGTACGGCTTAATTTTCTGCGGGAAAAATCAACATACATTTGAAGCAGGTACCTGCTTGCGTTGCATTTTCCGTGTTACACTCGATTACCGCGAAGCATTTTTCTACCGTATGCAGGGAGGAATGGGGGACATTGTCTTCACACCAGCGTTTCAGGTATTGAGAAGTCGAGGCGTGAAGTTCAAGTTCTTCCACAAAGTGGAAAATCTCGGGTTGTCGGATGATAAATCTGTCATTGAGTCCATTCGAATGGGGCGACAAGCTACTCCGAAAAACGGAGAATATAATCCGTTTGTTCGGATCAAAGGGCTTGATTGTTGGCCGAGCAAACCCAATTTTGATCAACTCATAGAGGGGGACGCATTGATTGCTGAGAATATTGATCTCGAAGAACAATGGAACGACTGGGACAATGTTGAAACACTGAATTTGGAGAAAGGAAAGGATTTTGATGAGGTCATTCTTGGTATTTCCATCGGAGCCCTGCCATATGTTGCACCTGAACTCATTCAGGCAAACGAAAAATGGCGGCGCATGCTAATGGAAGTCACAACGACTCCAACACAAGCACTCCAGATATGGCTCAAGCCCGATATTCGTGGACTGGGTTGGGAACACAGCAAGTTTGGGAAACCGCTTGTCGGGAATTTCCCGGGAGAATTTGATACCTGGGCGGATCTCAGCAATATTTTGCGGAGGGAATCGTGGAACAACGATTGGAACCCCGGCAACCTGGCATATTTATGTGGTAAATTGGATGCGGAACCTCTTCATCCGAACAGCAAAGATGGACACCATGAAGAGCAGCTCAATCGCGTTCGGAACACGACCAAAAATTTCCTGGACGAGTACGCCAAAGAATTGTGGCCCTACGCTCAAAACGGAGCAGGGTTTAATTACAAAACGCTGGTGGCACACAAGGAGAGTCCATTACCTGCTGAATCTGTGTACTACCGGGCAAACCTTGAACCTACGGAGCAATACGTTCTGTCGGAAAAAGGGGCCACAGACGCGCGCATTAAAGCCGGTGAGAGCGGATTCGAAAATCTGGTAATTACAGGAGATTGGATCCATAATGGATGGAATGCCGGATGTATTGAGGCCACCGTCATTTCAGGCTTGCAGGCAGCCCGGGCAATGAGCGGTGTTGATAGAGAAATTCACGGAGAAAAAGATCCGGTTGAACTTCCTAAAGAAAAAATTAATACTTTTAAGCACAGGCAACGTTTGCCTTATAGTTCTGACATGCTAATCAAGATTAAAAAGTTGTTTAAGACGACCAACACGTTTATAAGCGGCAATAAAGCGACCCATCC
>JAURNA010000307.1 GCA_030830385.1 Crocinitomicaceae bacterium
AGACCTGTTGTGGGCTCATCCAGGATCAATACTTCGGGATCGTGAATAATCGCCTGGGCAAGTCCCACACGTTGACGGTATCCTTTTGACAGCGCTCCAATTTTCTTGTTCTGCTCAACTTCCAACCCAACGGCCTTGATCATGTCCTCCACCCGATCTCGTACATGGTCAACTTTGTAGATTTTTCCAACGAACGCAAGGTACTCTTTTACGTACATATCCAAATACAGTGGATTGTGTTCAGGCAAGTATCCCAACACCTTTCTTGTATTGAGACTGTCGACTGACACGGGCATATCACAAACACGTACTTTTCCTGAAGACGCAGGAATGTACCCTGTGATCACTTTCATTGTTGTGGATTTTCCCGCTCCGTTTGGACCCAAAAAACCAACAATTTCGCCACTTTTCACGCTAAACGTTGCGTCTTTCACAGCGGCTTGATCGCCGTAGTACTTAAACAAGTTTTTGACCTCAATGGACATGCCTGCAAATTTGAATCAACGAAGTTAAGGATTCTATTCGATTAGCCGGAAACAGAAGGCTCAACAATCGGTGGTCTCTGCGAAATGTAACTATCTTTACGCTCATGCCGCAGCAGGGGAAAGTCCTTAAATCGACGGGAAAATGGTACGATGTTGTTCTGGAAGACGGAACGCAGGTAAAATGCCGTATCCGTGGTCGATTGCGATTGGATGGATTGCGCACAACGAATCCTGTTTCAGTGGGAGATGTCGTTCTGCTGGACAACGAGACCGACGAAGAAGGAACCCGAATGATCACCGGAATTGAAAAACGACAGAATTACATTGTTCGCAAGTCGACCAACCTGTCTAAGCAACAGCAAATTCTCGCTGCCAATATCGATCGGGCCTATTTAATGGTTACGATCAAATCTCCGGAAACCCACCTTGCTTTCATTGACCGTTTTCTGGTTTCGGCCGAATCGTTTCGTATTCCAGTGACCCTTTTGTTCAACAAGATTGATCTTTTTGACGAAACCGATCAGGAATATGCCGATGCGTTGAGCTACATGTACGAAAATATTGGGTACGAGAGTCGACAAATCTCCACGAAAGATCCTGAAACCATCGAATTTCTCCGGGAAGAAATCCAAGGAAAACAAGTGATGATCTCCGGACACAGCGGTGTTGGAAAAAGTAGTTTGATCAATGTTCTGGATCCTTCACTGAATCTGAAAACCGGAGAAATCTCCAAAGCACATCAGCAAGGGCAACATACGACGACCTTCGCCGAGATGCATGCGATTCAATCCGGTGGATACATCATTGACACTCCCGGAATTCGGGCCTTTGGTGTTATCGATCTCGACAAAGAAGTGATGTCGCACTACTTCCCGGAAATGCGCGAACGCATGCACGAATGCAAATTCAACAATTGTCAACATATCAACGAGCCAAAATGTGCAGTAAAAGATGCGCTGGAAGCAGGAGATATTTATGAAAGTCGATACTCCACATATCTGCAATTAATGGAAGAAGATCAGGAAGAATCCTATCGAAAAAATGATTTCGCATGAGAATATTGGTACAGCGCGTCAGCGAGGCCTCCGTGAAGATTGACGGGAAAGTAAATGGCTCTATACATCACGGTATGCTGTTGCTTGTGGGTATTGAAGAAGCGGATTCTCAGGAAGACATCGACTGGCTTGCGAAAAAACTAACCGGACTTCGGATTTTTAATGACGACAAAGGAAAAATGAACCTTTCCATTACGGATGTGGGAGGATCGTTCCTTGCAATCAGTCAATTCACATTGCACGCATCCACCCAAAAAGGGAACCGACCGAGTTACATCAAAGCGGCACGACCTGAAACCGCAATTCCCCTGTACGAATCTTTTGTTTCCGCCCTTCGGGCACTGGGACATCGTGTTGAAACGGGAATTTTTGGTGCAGACATGAACGTTTCCCTGATTAATAACGGTCCCGTCACTATCCTCATTGACAGCAAAAACCGTGAATAGCATTCTATGAAAAAACTACTGTCCATACTCATTACAGGCATTCCCGCTCTTACCTTCTGCCAGACGATTAGTACAGATGCTCCTTCAGTATCCGCCAGTGCAACCTCCGTACCCAAAGGGGTGTTTCAAATAGAGAGTAGCTTTGATTTTCACTGGAATTCAGAATCAGACTCCCGCACTTTTACCTTGCCTTTTAACCTGGTAAAGTATGGAATTACGGATAAACTTGAAATCCGGCATACACACTCCCTAAACGTCCGGAAATCAACTTCTCTCGATGGAGGGCTTCATGCAAAGCCTGGCGAACTCGGGCTGGGGATCAAATACTCCATTTTGGACAAGCCGGATAACAAAACCAAGATGGGTGTGATTGGCCATTGGACCGTGCATCCTGATGTTGTTTCGAACACCTGGAGCGGGACTTTTGCCATCAGTCAGGAGTTTAGCAAAAAGCACGCAATGGGGGGCAATGTGGGAGGGTCCTTCGGTCTGTTGACAACCTCTTGTTCTAACGAATCCGCAGGTACATTCAACGCTTCCTGGATCTATTCCTATCTGGTGAGTGAAAAATGGTCCGTATTTGGAGAAGTTTATGCAAATTACTCGCGTTCAACAACCACATACGACCCGGCATGCGACATGGAAACTCGAACATTCGAATCCAGTTTTTTCAGTGGAGACATCGGCGTCTTGTTTTGGGTTCGGGAAAATATTCAGCTCGATTATGTATTTGGCTTCGGATTGGATCATAATTCCTATTTTCATTCACTCGGCTTCAACATCATGCTGAACTAAACAAAGACGAACATGGAGATCAAAGAGGCTCAAAAGATTGTTGACGAGTGGATCAATACGATCGGCGTTCGTTACTTCAATGAACTTACCAACATGGCCATGCTTACCGAAGAAGTGGGCGAAGTTGCCCGAATCATTGCACGGCGATACGGTGAACAGAGCGAAAAGGAACGTGATAAAGACAACGACCTGGGTGATGAATTCGCGGATGTTTTATTTGTACTCATTTGCCTTGCCAATCAAACGGGTGTGGATTTGGAAGAAGCACTGAAAAAGAATCTGGATAAAAAAACCAATCGCGATGCCACGCGGCATCAGAAAAATGAAAAATTACGATGAAAGATTACCTCTCCAGCTGCAAACGCCAATTCGAATATTACAAATCGCTCGGAGATAAAACCTTCGAACAACTTATGGATGAACAGTTGTCTTGGAAACCTTCGGAAGGGAGTAACAGCATCGGAACCCTTGTGAAGCACATGCATGGAAATATGCTTTCCCGTTGGACGAATTTCCTGACTGAAGACGGCGAGAAAGAATGGCGAAAACGCGATGAAGAATTCGAAAACGACATTGCTACACGCGAAGAATTAATGACCAAGTGGGAAGAAGGATGGAAGTGTTTGTTTGATGCCATTGACCCACTGACGGAAGCCGATCTGAATACCGAAATCTATATCCGAAACATGGGACATTCGGTGGTTGAGGCCATCAATCGACAGGTATCGCACTATGCGTACCACGTTGGTCAGATTGTTTTTATGGGAAAATTAGCAGCAGAAGATAATTGGCAATCCCTCTCTATTCCAAAAGGAGCGTCTAAAGAATACAATTCGGAAAAATTCTCAAAACCGAAACGAAGAGAGCATTTTACCGATGACCTCTGACCACTAACGATTTAAAATCTTCGCTTTTTTCTGATTGAATTCTTCTTCGGTGATTATACCGTTATTCTTCAATTCTGACAATGGCTGAAGCCTGTTGATCGGTTCTTCAGAAACCTCATCCGGGTACAGAATTCGTTCTACATCTATGGTGTGACTCACCTTTTTGTCAAGGTCAAGTAAAGTAAATTGTACATCTTGAATTCCACGGATTTGGATTTTCATCCTCCGGGAGAATTGCTGTGCTTCCCCTGTCCAATCCGTATGGTTGGGTCGAGTGGTTC
>JAURNA010000308.1 GCA_030830385.1 Crocinitomicaceae bacterium
GCGGATACAAGTGCACGGGCGTGTCCCATGCTGAGTGTCTGATCTTTCAATCCAGCCTGAATTTCCGCAGGAAGTTTTAGCAAACGGATGTGATTCGTAATGTTCGAACGACTTTTGGATATTTTCTGGCTGAGCTGATCTTGTGTAAGGTTGCACTCTTCAATCAGTCGCTGATAGGAGAGAGCTACTTCAATTGGATTGAGATCTTCACGCTGAATGTTTTCCACCAACGCCATTTCGAGCATGGCCTGATCGTTCGCGATTCGAACGTACGCAGGAACTTCAGTGAGCCCGGAAATCTGTGCCGCACGGAATCTTCGCTCACCGGAAATCAATTGGTATTTATCCCTGCCGAGCTTACGAACGGTCAAGGGTTGAATGATTCCATGGACAGCGATCGATTCGCTCAGTTGTTCCAATGCTTCTCGCTCAAAGTTGGAACGCGGATTGAAGGGGTTCGCTTCGATGGAACCCACAGGCAACGTAGAAATCGACCCTGCAATTCCTACTCCGCTTGTTCTTGAGGTAATGTCTGTTTCGGAGTTTTCAAGCAATGCTCCAAGTCCTTTCCCCAACGCTGATCGTTTCTTCGTATTAGAGCTCATTTCCCAGTTTTATTTCCTTGTCTTCGTTCGCAATTTTCGTCAAATCATTTTTCTGCAGTATTTCCCGTGCGAAATTGAGGTAATTCACAGCACCTTTGCTGGACGCATCGTGCATGACGATCGTTTCTCCAAAGCTCGGTGCTTCACCCAATTTTGTGTTTCGGTGAATCACGGTGTCGAACACAATCTCCTGGAAGTGCATCTTCACTTCTTCCACTACCTGATTGGCCAAACGAAGTCGCGTATCGTACATCGTTAGCAGGATTCCTTCAATTTCCAACTGTGGATTTAAACGCCCTTGAACAATTTTAATGGTGTTCAATAATTTGCCGAGTCCTTCGAGGGCGAAGTACTCACACTGAACAGGAATCATGACAGAATCTGCTGCGGTTAGTGCATTCACGGTAATCAATCCAAGTGAAGGAGAACAATCGATGATGATGAAATCGTATTGGTCCCGAATTTTATCCAGGGCCAGTTTCAACATGTGCTCGCGGTTCGGAAGGTTGATCATCTCCAATTCGGCGCCTACTAAGTCAATGTGACTTGGAAGAATATCCAAATTCGGATTCTGCGTATTGATTAACAGTTCTGATGGATCCGTATCGTTGATCAGACATTCGTATATGTTCCGTGAGTTTTTCGGGTCCAATCCAACACCGGAAGTTGCATTCGCCTGGGGGTCAGCATCTACAATCAGTGTCCGATAATCCAGCACTCCGAGGCAACCACTGAGATTGATTGCGGTCGTTGTTTTTCCTACTCCTCCTTTCTGATTTGCAATTGCAATAATTTTTGCCATAAATGTATCAGCTTTTTCCTTTCAGCAGAACCGTAAAGATACAGTTTAGAATTCATCTAAAAGCAAGGAACACTCCTTGAGTTATCAACCTTTTTTGTGGAAGCTTAGTGCATAACTCGTTATATACTCGAAAGTTTGGATTCTTTGGAAAAAAGCGTTCGTTTATGATGTTGGATAACCTCATGGACATGGCCGGAGCGAAAACCAACAAACCCAATGACTTTCCCACTGGACCTGCCCGGTATTGGTTGGTCTTCCGATGTGAAAAAATCCGATACTTGTTCAATTGATATTACCCGAATTCATGTTCGTTCGTCACAAAGACAACATTGAGGTTTACAGCGCTGTACAACGGTTGCACGGGTCAAATACGAGAAGAACAGGTCAACGGCAGCGTTTCGTCCTTGTCCTTGAAGCGCATTCCGAACCTGGATCCGGGGTATTACATGCCATTTCACCTCACATCGGATACTGCAAATGCCTTTAACGCATTACTGAAAGCTGCCACGCCAACTGATTTTCCCGTTTTTATACAAAACGACGAGGCGAAATTTGAATACGAAATAATCTACAGGTCGTCAAAGGAAACTCCCGAGTAATTGTTTACGGAAGATTTGTCCTGAGCGGAATAGGTGTCGTCGGATGAACGGAGATCGGCGATTTTGTTCAGTGCGTCAGCAAGTCCTTCCTGAAATTTATCGAAATCTTCTTTATAGAGGAATAACTTGTGCTTTTGATAAGCATCACGACCGTCAATATAGGTCTTTTTGCTTTCGGTTACAGTAAGATAGAGGTCGTTGCCTTTGGTAGCTTTTACGTCAAAGAAGTATGTTCTTTTTCCTGCCCGAACTATTTTAGAGTACACTTCACCATTCTTATCATTCTCCATAAACTGACTCATTTGCTCCTGAACAAATATGGCATTTTTTTTTGAGACATGGTAGTTAACCTATGGTTAGGTTTGAATCGATGCAAAAAGATTTTTTGCTACTGATCAGTGTTTTACGAAGCTACGGTATTTGTATGGCTCGCTGAATTGAGGTTGTAGGGTGAAGGTTTCCGGTGGTAGATTTTCACAGAAATTGTTGTGGTTTCTATGGTTGCTGTCCATGAGTCGGAGTGGGGTCATAGCCCCAAGATCGCCCAGAAATTCACTGTCGTTGTGTCCGCCCTACACATACCCCATTCCATTTTTGGAAAACCCAGTTGCGTATTGTCAGTGTTCGGCAGAATCCAAATTTGAGATAGTGAACCAGCTTCCCTCGGATGTGTAGCGTAAAAATCAGAGAGGAGGTGAAGATCAGGGCAAAAAGAAGGTGCGTTTTCATGTTTGTTCTTCACAGGAACAGAAACAGAGGCAATTCATTCTCTATTCGAAATCCAGACTTTCTTCGGTGAGTTGTTTGGTATACAATTCTGCGTAATGCCCGTTGAGTTCCATCAGTTGTTCATGCGTTCCTTCTTCGGTTTTCTGGCCTTCGTTGATGGAGATGATTCGGTCTGCGTGGCGTATGGTTGAAATTCGATGCGATACCACTACGGAAGATGTATAATTCGCAGATTGCAGATTCCGAATAATGATTTCTTCGGTTTCTGTGTCTACCGCTGAAAGGCAATCGTCCAGAACCAGTAATTTGGGCTGCCGAATAAGGGCTCTCGCAATACTGATTCGTTGTTTCTGTCCACCGCTGAGATTGACCCCACGCTCGCCGAGAATGGTGTCGAAACCGTCTTTGAAATCGATGATGTTGTGATAAACATGCGACATTTTCACGGCGTTTTCCAGTTTTTCTTGGGTAACTTCCTGAGTGGAACCGAACGCCAGGTTGTTTCGAATGGTATCGGAAAACAGGAAAACATCCTGAGGAACAATGCCTGTTTGATCACGGAAGGCTTCCAGGTTGATTTCTTTCAGTGGTTTGCCATCAATCAGAATTTCGCCTTCGTCCGGATCAATTTGTCGCATCAATAGGTTGAGAACGGTACTTTTCCCGCTACCTGTACGACCTACAATGCCGAGCGTTTCTCCCGGTTTGATTGTGAAACTCAGGTTCTTGATGGCGGTTAACCCGGAATTTCGATAGGTGTAAGAAACGTTTCGAAATTCAATGTTTCCCTGAAAATCAAATTTCTCCGAAGATGTGTTCACGATTTCTGGATTTTCATTCAGGAATTCATTGATTCGTGCCTGACTGGCCGCTGCCCGTTGAATAATGGAAGTTACCCAACCAACCGAAGCAAATGGCCAGGTAAGCATATTCACACAAATAATGAACATCACGATGTGCTCAAATTTAAATTGCTCCGTACCTTCGTGAACCAGAATCCCGCCTACATAAATCGATAGCAGCGTACTGAGACCAATCAGGATGAAAATGGTGGGTATGAATAGCGAATTTACCAATACAAGACGCATACTTCTCCGCTTGTATTCCTCTGCCGAATCATCAAATTTTCCCTTTACTTCATCATCCCTTGAATATGCCTTGATCACCCGAATCCCGGAAAAGTATTCCTGCGCAAGTGTCGACATGTAGGATTGCTCTTCCTGTACTTTTCGGCTCAGCTGATTCATTTTGCTTGAACCTTTGTAAATCAGAAAGGACATGATCGGAAGAGGAATGAGAACGATGACCGTAAGCACACCGTTGATGTTCGCCATTACAGAAATCAGGATGATGGAAAGGAAGAACAAGTTGATGGTATACATCAATCCCGGGCCAAGATAACTGCGCACATGGGTCACATCTTCCGCGATACGGTTCATCAAATCGCCTGTGGCATTCTTCTTGAAAAAAGTATATCCAAGCCGCTGATATTGATTGTAGACTTCGTTCTTCAGATCGTATTCAATGTGTCGCGACATGATGATTATGGTCTGCCGGGTGAGAAACAAAAAGAATCCCGCAATGGCAGCGAGTACAATGTAGTAAAGCCCCAGTTTTAGAGCATACCCTGTCACATTTTCCAACTCTTGAGAAGAGAGATTATCAAGGGATCCAAACTTCTGAGTAAAAAACAACGGTTTAGAAACCTGAAAGATATTCGTAGCAATAATGAAGAGGATGCCGAGCAACAGGCGCCACTTGTACTTGATGAAATATTTGTTCAGGTAAGCAAGAGACTTCATGCGAATAATTTCCTATTTTTGCCAGGCTCTTATCGCATGACGTTGCAAAAGTAAATATTACACTTTAATACTTGAGCATTCCTATGATTGAAGTCAAAAAAATTGAGGAAACAAATCTTGCTGATAATCCTGTGATTGCTCAGATGAGCAATTACGACCACGAGCAATTGTTGTTTTGCAATGATAACGCAACGGGGTTAAAGGCAATTATTGCTGTTCACAACACAGTCCTTGGACCAGCACTCGGAGGGACAAGAATGTGGTCGTACAGCAACGAGATGGAAGCACTCAACGACGTGCTGAGATTGTCTCGCGGAATGACCTACAAAAACGCCATTTCCGGGCTGAATTTAGGCGGTGGTAAAGCGGTTATCATGGGCGATGCAAAAACCATGAAATCCGAAGCATTTTTCCGTCGCTTTGGAAAATTTGTCAACAGCCTTGCAGGAAAATACATCACCGCAGAAGATGTGGGAATCTCTCCTTCGGATATGTTATGGGTAAGCATGGAAACCGCCCACGTAGTCGGATTGCCGGGAAAAAGTGGAGATCCTTCGCCGATTACTGCCCATGGAACCTATGTCGGGATGAAGGCTTGCGCCAACGTTCAGTTTGGTTCCGATTCACTTTCCGGGAAAAAGATCGCTGTTCAGGGAGTAGGACATGTTGGAGAATACCTTGTTGAATACCTGAGCAAAGAGAACGCAGACATTTACATTTCTGATATTGATCAGGATTCCCTGAAGCGCGTTTCGGAAAAATACGGTGCTACGGTTGTAGGACCCGATGAAATCTACGACATTGATATGGATATTTACGCTCCATGCGCGTTGGGCGCTACGGTAAACGACGATACGCTTTCCAGATTGAAGTGCTCGATCATAGCCGGTGCTGCGAACAATCAATTGAAGATAGAGAAGGTGCACGGTCAGGCCGTAATGGACAAAGGAATGATCTACGCCCCCGATTATGCAATCAATGCCGGAGGAGTAATCAGCTGCTATGCAGAAGTGAAAAATCTCTCTTCAGACTGGGCAATGGCGAAAGCCGATGATATCTACGCAACGATCAAAAATATCGTTGAGCGATCACGAACAGAAAACGTTCCGACGTATGCCATCGCAAACAAAATGGCAGAAGAGAGAGTAGAAGCGATTGGAAAAGTAAAACTACCGTTGTAAGAACGCATGCTGAACAGACGTCACCTTCGAATCAAGGTTCTTCAGGCCTTATACGCCTTTTATCAATCAGACGAGGAAGATATACTTAGTGCCGAGAAAGAAATGTTCTCGGCAATTGATCGGATTTACGATGCGTACATTTATTTGCTATTGACACTTTCTGAATTGAAGTCTGTTGCGGAGCACCGCATCGAGGAGAACAAGAAGAAAATGCGACCGAGCGATGAGGATTTGAATCCCAATCGCAAGTGGATAGACAATGCACTAATCGCTCAGCTAGAAGCATCTCCGGAGTTGCGAAAGCAATCGGAGTTGCTGAAAGTCAATTGGGTGGGTGACGAAAAACGCGAGATTTTCCGAAAGATGTTTCTTCACATCCGCGAGAGTGAAACGTATTTCGAATACATGAACAACGGTGAATCCGGATACGAAGAAGACCGGGCATTTGCCATTCAATTGTTCAAGACAGAGATTGCAAATTTTCCTCCGCTTTACCATTATTTCGAAGAGAAGAGCATTCATTGGCTGGACGATATCGACCTGGTTTGTTCCATGGTAATCAAGTCGTTGAAGCGATTCGAAGA
>JAURNA010000309.1 GCA_030830385.1 Crocinitomicaceae bacterium
CCAGCCTGGCCTACATTCCTTATGCTTTCGGAGATCAGCACATTGAGCGATTGATCGTGCCAACGTAAAAAAGAAAGTCAGCGTTGACCCGCTTTCCGGGATCGCCACACGATGGAGCGAACCGTCCGGCAAAGTGCTGTTGAATGCCCCTGCCTGATCCAAAGAAAACACGCTTAGTTGCACTCCGTTGCGCTCACAACACCCGTTAATTCACCAACAGTCGACGTCAGTTCGTACATTGCATAGTTGAATTTGTACGCATGAAACCCGATTCAAACAATTTCACCATTTTTCACAGAGATAATTTCGTAATTTCACCAGGCCATGAAGTACCTGATTGTCTTTCTTTTCGTGCCCCTTGCCTTTGGACAAGAGGTTGATCCGAGGCATCATTTGTTGTGGGAAATATCAGGAAACGGAATCAAGAAACCCTCTTACATTTTCGGAAGTTTTCATCACAACGACCGCAGGTTGTTTCGATTTACCGACTCCACCTACGTTGCTTTAAACAACAGCGATGCTATCGTTTTGGAAGCGAATGTCTTCGACCTTTTCGCCGACTGGGACACACGCCTGGAACCGGTCAAACTTCGCTTCGACAATCAGGGGAAACCCTACACATGGTCTTCGGAATCCACGCTGACGCTCTACGGAGACGAAAATGGAATGCCGCAGTTTCTCGATGCTTACTTTGAGCAGTACTGTTTTAATTCAGGCAAGGAATTTTATGCCTTAGAGCAGGAAGAAGGCGAAGTGGACCTGCTCAGCAACATCGAATTTTCAGACCCCTCTCCCTCGCGATTGAAATCATTGTTGGTTTCTCAGGAAGATATTCTGGAGACCTATGTACGCGGCGATATTTATCGGGTTGACGAACTGACGCATCTGAATCTTTCGCTCACAGAAGGCTTGTATGAATCGCTCATTCTCGCACGAAATCGCTCCATGACACTCGGTCTGGATTCTCTGTTGAGAAAAGGAGAAGGATCGTTCTTCTGCGCGGTGGGAGCCGGACACCTTGCAGGAACCCGGGGAATGTTGAACTTGTTGCGCAACCATGGATTCAAGGTTCGCAGAGTTACAGCAACGTACACGGACGGATTGTCCCTCGATCGATTGCAGGTAAGTCGACACAGATACTACACCTACAAGAACGATTCTGCCCAGTTTAGCGTGCAATTTCCCGGGAAGCCTGCCGAATACAACGACGAGTTCGGCGGGAGCCATCTGATCTACCGCGATTTTGGTCAGGGAAATACCTACGAAATCGATGCGATCCCGCGCAACGACGAATCCTCACTTGAGGAATATGCAGACATTTACATCGCCAGCCCGGTTGAAAGCCCGCGCTACAAAGTACAACTCGCTAACGGAGGAGATGCATACGAAGGAATTTCCGATGCATACCCGGAAGGATTTTCATGGGTGCGTGTACTCGTAGGACCCTATCACGTGATTGTCCTCAAGGCGTACGGTGGGAATAAATTCATGAACTCCAGTCGGGCCCAACGATTCTTCGATACCACCGGATTTTTCTGAATTATCGCAAAATTCAATTGAATCTTGCGAAAAAATAGTCAATATTTGTACTTTTATACAAAACGAAGTCTATGATTCCCAGAGCTCAAAAAGAGCAACTATGCGATTGCATTTCGCACAACAAACTCGTGCTGCTTAACGGACCGAGAAAAGCCGGTAAAATGGAACTGATTCAGCAGGTTATTCGGGAACAAAACTGGACTGCCAGACACATCAATTGTACGGAGGCTTCGGGTCGAAAAACAGCATCTTCGATCGATGAATTGGCCGGATGCAACGAACGGGTGATTGTTCTTGAAGAAGCCCAATACCTTCCCGATCTGCAAGCAATTTTGGAAGCCGTACTTTCCGGTAAGGTGAAAACGACACTCGTCGTTGCGTGTTCCTATCGCCCGGAAGTTGACGACCTGTTGCTGGAAGCCATTCAAATGCAAGGGTTGGAAATTACGGTTCATGCACCCACCTTCCATGAAGCTGCACAGCATTTTGGCCTGCCGGAAGAGGAGCGTCTGCTCGAAGAACGATTGATTTTTGGAAACTATCCGCAGGTAACCGATAATCTGGACGCGGCCAGGACAACATTAGAAGAACTAATCGACGAAGTAATCTGGACCCGCCTAGCCGCAACGGATCGAATCAACAAAGAACGGAATTTACACCAGCTACTGGTGATGTTGGCAGATGAACTCGGCGAAGTAGTCACGTACAACGACCTCGGAGAACGATGCGGTCTCGATAACGAAACGGTCAGGCGGTACATCGATTTGCTCGTTGCGAATGGAATTTTGATTCGACTGAAATCCTACCATACCCACCAGCGCTATGAATTACGGAAATCATACATGTTTTACTTCCTGGACAACGGAATTCGAAATGCATTGATGGGCAATTTACAACCGACGTATCTGCGAAATGACATGGATCAACTGTGGAAAAACTATGTGGTCGCTGAACGTTGGAAATGGATTCGAATGAACCGAATGAACAATGAACTTTATTTCTGGAAAACACACACAAACCAACAAATGGACATTGTGGAAGTCGGACAGAACACACGGGCCTATACAATCGATTGGCGAAAGAAAAAGACCGTAAAATTTCCAAAGTTGTTTTCTTCGTCCTACCCACAGGTGAAAACGAGTATAATCAACCGGTCAACGTACTGGACATTCCTCACGCGCAAACAATAAATGCAGTTTGTTTCTGAGATAGCGAACGAGATAAAGGAATCCGGAATTCCGTTAAAGAACATCACAATTGTTGTTCCCTCCGAACGAATGCGAAAGTATCTGGTCGCAGCCTTGTTTGAAGCTTTCGGAGGTCCGGTTGTCGCCCCGGAAATGATCACCATGGACCGCTGGATCAAATCCACGTGTCCGCATACGGTAATCGATAACACACGAGCACTCATTGAATTGTACGCAATTCATGCTGAAAAGGAAGAAAATCCCTCGTTCGAAGACTTCTTAAACTGGGGGCAAACCCTACTGTCCGACATCAATGAAATCGATCGGTACATGCTCGAAAGCAAGCAGGTCTTTCGCAACCTCGCTGAGATCAAGGAAATTGAAAACTGGAGTTTTGCCGAAGAAAATTTATCGGACAACCAACGCAGATTCCTCGAGTTCTGGGATCGACTTCCGGGTTATTATGAAGAACTCAATCGTCGATTACTGAAAAAGAACTCGTGTTATTCGGGTTGCGCGTTTCGGTATGTTGCGGAGCACCCGAATTTACTTTTCGGAAATCAGGAAATGCACTATATATTCGCAGGATTCAACGCACTTTCGAAGGCTGAACAAAGCATCATGAAGCAGGCCCATCGATTGGGTCGGGGACACATTCGCATCGATTCGGATCAATGGTACCTTCGGGACGATGTGCACGAGGCCGGGCGTTTTCTCCGCATGCTGAAAGAAGAACTGGGAGGAGAAAATGTGGCGTTCGAGCGGGACGAATTACAATCGAAAAACCTCGATGTTCAGATCATCGCGTGTGCGCAACAAACCGGTCAGGCCAAGGTCGCAGCAACGCTTTTGGAAAAATTGCCCGGAGAAGAACTCAGGGAAACACTGCTCCTGCTGGCGGATGAATCGCTCATCGTTCCGACCTTGAAAAACCTTCCGGCATCCATCGGTAAGGCAAACATCACACTCGGGCTCCCCATTCGAAATACAGCGCTGAAAACCTGGGTAGATTTGCTGTTTTCCATTCAGCAGAACAAGCGAAAATTCAAGACGAAAGCACTGTATTTTCACGATGTTCAAACCATCCAAAATCACCCGTTTGTACAGGCGGCAATTGAAAAGGAAGAAGCCGTTGCCCTGGCAGCCATTGCCCAAAATATCATCTCCGGAAACAAAATTTTTGTGAATACTTCGACCATCGAAGTCGGAAAAGTCACCTCTGCCTTGGTTCCCCTCCTCACAGAAGATTGGTCGGAAAATTGGCCCAAAGCCGTATCAAAAATTCGTGAGCTCAACCGAACACTGTATCCATTTTTCGGGGCAACTCAGGCCTTTGAAAAAGCATTGCTGGAAACCTTCGACAAATCGCTGATTGATTTCGAGAATGTACTCAACGGGGAAATTCCGGAGATGAAAATGAAAAGCTTTCGCCTGCTGTTCAATCAGCATTGGTCACGAGCGGCAGTTGCGTATCATGGGAACCCGATGGACGGACTGCAAATCATGGGATTGCTCGAAACGCGCGGTCTGGACTTCAAAAACATCATTTGCCTGGGAATGAACGAAGGAAATCTTCCTCCCACTAATCCGTTGCAAACGCTGATACCCATGGACCTTCGGCGCTTCCTGGGACTGCCAACGCCAAGGGAAAAACAAGGATTGTTCGCACATCATTTTTACCGATTGCTGCATGCGTGCGAACAACTCTGGGTCACATACACACGCACAGACGAAACCCTGGGGAGCAACGAACCGAGTCGCTACCTGCTGCAACTTGAGATGGAATTGGCGCGTATCAACCCGAACGTCCAAATCACACAGAGCATCTACGCATTGGATGCAGAGGTCAAAAACGAACATCATCCCATTGTAAAAACACCGGAAGTTTTGCGCCGGATCGATGAGTTATTGATGGCCTCCACGTCAGCTTCCATGCTCAAGAAATACCTGAGCTGCCCGTTGGATTTTTACTATCGATACGTCATGGATTTCGGAGAATCAGATGAGGTGGAAGAGGAAATCGAACACAGTACATTCGGAACGTTCATCCACAGTACGCTCGAAGTATTGTACCGGCCGTTTTCCCGGTTGGACGAAAGAGGAAACCCGGTCATTCCCGAACCTCCATTGTTGGGCAGTGCTGACATTCAGCGTTTTCTCAGCGACTACAAAGTGGTGTTGAAGCAGCAGTTTTTACAACATTTCAACAACGATGAACAGGCTTTCAGCCGGGGAAAAAACCTGCTGTCGTATCGTATGGCGCAGGAGTTAACGGAGCGCTTTCTCAAAGCTGAGAAGGCATTTATAGAAGCCAACGGAGCCATCCGAATCGAGGCCCTGGAACTCGAAGTGCAACACAACCTGAACGTCACGGTGAACAGCGTGGAGAAAACCGTTTGCCTGAGAGGTTTTATTGATCGTGTTGATAAAATTGGCGATACCCTGCGCATCATCGATTACAAATCGGGAAAGGTGAACGCTGCCGATGTGCAGTTCCGACGGGATGATTCCACCGTAGAGCAACTTGTAGATTCGTTCTCGAAACGCAAACACGTGCTGCAATTGTTGATGTACGCGTATCTGTTCGGGAAAAAAACGGGAAATGCCGCCCAATCCATCATTATTTCCTTTGTATCCGGCAAGGGAGAACCTTTTTCGCTGGAATCAAAAGCACTCTCGGAGCAGGCATTGCTGGACGCTTTTCCGGAGTGCATCGAACGCATCCTTGAAGGGATGTACGACACCGAAATTCCCTTCCTGCACAAAGATGACCGCTATAATTTCTGCTTGTATTGCGAGTAATCGTGGATCGCAAATGTTTTCTAAATTTGTTGTCCATGAAACGAGCCTTGTGCTTTCTCATAATAACCACATTGTCTACCCGTTCCTCAGCGGTATACGCACAAGATCCTGCCTTGGTGTTTCACAAGGAGACGCACAGCTATGAAATTCCGGATATCAATACCTATTCCCGCACAATTGAAATAGAAGGCACGAACACTTCCCCCGACCCACAGGGATTCAGTATTCCGATCGGAGAATTGTCTGAGCTGACATCGCTCAAAACCTTCAAGAAAAGTGGAGACCACTGGAAGACAACCAAGGTAGCGAAAGATGCAACCGTTTCTTCCATTGATTGGTCGGCGTTTTTTACCGGAACGAAATACTACCGAATGCAAATCCCGGCGGGACAGCACTTCAGAATTGTCATTGAAACCAACGATCAGCACAGCATTTTTCTGTCGAAAATGTACGCAAGTGGGTTTTTCGAATCCGATGAGGTGGCGTACCATTTTTCGCTTGGGGAAAACCTCCAAATAACATGCTCAGACGGAGCAATGTCCCGGAATGATTTCTCCAGGGAAACGTTCGAAGATTCGATCGAATACATTTCGTACTTAGTGCACCCTGATGATGAGAAACCAATCGGGTACTTCAATCGTTGGTTTTACGAACGGGTAGAACCACAGATGCAAATTTCAGAGGAATGGGTGCCTGCGGAGTTAAAGGAATTGGCGGCGAACGGTACTCAAGATGAATTGAAAAAAGCCTGTTTCGAATTTGTTCAGCGCAAAATCAAGTACATCGACATTGAAAATGGAATTAACGCGGTGATCCCCCGGAAATGTCAGGAAGTACTGCAAAGAGGCCTGGGAGATTGCAAAGACATGGCAACCTTGCTCACGGCATTGTACCGCTATTTTGGCTTCGATGCGTACACGGCCATCTCCCGAACGAACAGCAAAGAGGGAACGTTTGATTTCCCTTCACTCGGACTGGCCAATCATACCATCTGTGCACTGCGCAACAACGAAAATTGGATTTATCTCGACCCGACAGAATCCACGTGTCTGTTCGGTGATCCCAGTGTTCAGATCTTTGGAACAGAGGTGTTCATAGTAGGGGATGTGGATCAACACTTCCGGAAAATTACACAGGAACCGGCATACAATAGCTCGGCGAAAATCTCCTATCTGTACGACCCTGCGAACGAAGACCTGGAAATCACAATTGAGGTAGAGGGAAAAATGAATGGATTTTTCCATTATCTCAAACTCTACAAAAACAAGTACATCGAAGACATTCAACGGTTGATGAATGCTGTTTTCGAACTCGAATTGGAAACAGACTCAATACGAATTACAGCCGAAAACTCGACGGTAATTGC
>JAURNA010000310.1 GCA_030830385.1 Crocinitomicaceae bacterium
AGGTAATCGAGGTATTGGATTTCAGCAATCGGACGCAATCCACGCATCGCCATTCCGATTCCCTGACCGATGATGGTGCATTCGCGAATTCCTGTATCGGAAACACGGATTTCACCATACTTCTCCTGCATGCCCTCCAGCGTTTGGTTTACACCGCCAATCTTACCGGCGTCCTCTCCAAACACGAGCGCTTCGGGGTAATCCGATAAAATCTTATCGTAGTTGTCACGGAGAATGATTCGACCATCGGTCATTTCATCTCCGTCGTATTCAACAGGAACGGGATCAACGTTCAGAGCAGAGTGACCCGACTCGTCGTACAAATAGGAACTGTACCGATCGTGGTTGATGTCTGTTTCGGCCTTAATCCACTGAGAAAGTGCTGCTTTTGCCGTTCCGTTTTCTCCACGAGCCATGCGAAGTGCTTTTCGTGCAGCACTGAGAATATCTTTGCGAATTGGATCCGTTGCCCTCTCCAGGTCGTCAGCTATCTTACCAATAAACGCGCCACTCGAGCTTTCTGCTACGAGTGCCCTGATCAATGACACGGCTTTTTGTTGATCAACCAGAATGTCTGCGGTGAATGCCTTCCACGCAGCATTTTTGCTTTCTCGAACGTGCTTCTTCGCTTCTTTCTGAATGGCGGTTAATTCCTCCTCCGTTGCGAGTATCTTATCACCTGCTTTGTATGCGAGAATCCACTCTTTGAACTTATGGATACAATCAAATTCAACCTCCCAGTTGAGTCGTTTTTCATTCTTGTATCGCTCGTGTGAACCGCTGGTAGAGTGCCCTTGTGGTTGATTTACTTCTTTCACGTGTACCAACACAGGAACGTGTTGTTCACGGGCAATCGCAACTGCTTTTTCATAGGTTTCACACAAGTGCGCATAATCCCAACCCTTCGTTATGAAAATCTCATATCCCTGAGGGTTTTCCTTTGTGCGCTGCATTCCCGCTAATGCTTCGGAAATACTTCCTTTCGTCGTTTGGAATTCGCGCGGAACCGAAATTCCGTAGCCGTCGTCCCATACAGACATAACCATCGGAACTTGCAGCACGCCGGCAGCATTGATGGTTTCCCAGAAAGGACCTTCAGAAGTGGACGCATCACCAATGGTTCCGAAAGCTACTTCGTTTCCACCGTTGCTAAAAATTTTGAAAGCGTCGGAATTCAACTCTTCGTTTTCGCGATACACCTTGGAGGCGTGAGCGAGTCCCAACAGACGCGCCATTTGTCCGGCAGTCGGGGAAATATCTGCAGAGCTGTTTTTTTGCTTCATCAGGTCTTTCCAGTTGCCATGTTCATCCAGATTTCGAGTAGCGTAGTGACCTCCCATCTGACGACCCGCTGATTGTGGTTCCTGCACAACATCGGTATGTGCATACAATCCGGCGAAGTATTGCTGTACGCTCAACTGATCAATGGCCATCATCAGGGTTTGGTCGCGGTAGTAACCCGACCGGAAGTCGCCATCACGGAACTGCTTTGCAAGTGCGATTTGAGCGAGTTCCTTGCCATCGCCAAAAATTCCAAATTTCGCCTTCCCCGACAGAACCTCCCGACGTCCTAAAAGTGACGCCTCCCGGGAAATACTGGCGATCCTGAAATCTTCCAGAACTTGATTGCGAAATGATTCAAAATCCACATTTTCCTGAATTTCTGCGACGTTTTCTTTTACCATAGTGTTGAATGTGGTGCAAAAATAGCAAATCAAGTGCAAAAATGGAAGTAGAGATGTGGCTTACTGACACTTCATGAACGCAACCGTTTGGAATATGATCGCCCCCAATTTCGTACTTTCGCCGAATGGGTTTCAAAGAGCTCTATCGAAAGTATGGCCGGTATTTCCCGGATCTATGGCAATACATCGTCATCATTGTGATTTTCGCACTGGCAGCCCTATTTATTTCATAGATAGTTGGGTATTTCTTAATTTAGAGAAAACGTAATGAAAATGATGTACAGGGTTTTCTTGCTCTCTCTTCTTCTATGGGTGTCATATCACGTTGATTCACAGCTGAATCTTGATTCGATTGCTCATGTCAATTATCAAACACTTCACTCCACGGAGTTGAATGACGTCTGGGGCTATGTTGATGAAAATGGAAACGAATACGCATTGGTGGGTGCCAAAGATGGTACATCTGTTGTGGACATCAGCGATCCGGCAAATCCGGTAGAGATTTTCTGGGAACCCGGATTGCATTCAGTGTGGCGTGACCTGAAAACGTTCGGGGACTACGCGTACGTGACAACAGAGGCTGAGAATGGACTGCTCATAATCGATCTTTCGCCGCTTCCTGCATCAACTGCATTGACGACGAATTATTACTTCGGACCCACTGGAAATACCTGGGAATCGGCACACAATCTGTATGTCGATTCGGCGGGATACGCCTACATTTTCGGAGCCAATCGCGGAAATGGAGGAGTGATTATTCTTGATTTGAACACCAACCCAATGAACCCAACCGAAGTCGGAATATTCGATAATTGGTACGTGCACGATGGGTATGTTCAGGGAGACACCATGCACCTTGCTCACATCGGTGATGGATTTATTAGTGTAGTAGACATTTCCGACCGGGCGAATCCCATATTGCAGGGGACAAAGGATACTCCAAGTACATTTTCAC
>JAURNA010000311.1 GCA_030830385.1 Crocinitomicaceae bacterium
AAAATGCAGCAATAAAATTTTGATTGTCATGATCTTGCTTGATTACAACCGCTACTTCAAGCGTAGATGGATAGCGCAAAATATGATTTTCAATTTCACCGAGTTCAATACGATATCCTCTTACTTTGACCTGAGCATCTTTTCTTCCCAGTAGTACCAATCTTCCATCGGGTTGCCAATAACCCAAATCCCCTGTTTTGTAGAAAGGGGTATGATTCCAGACTTCACCGGCAATCGCAGTTACAGCCGACGTAAACGGAATAGTCATGAAGCGCTCTTTTGTCTCATCAGGGAGATTTTTGTACCCGACAGAAGTACCGACACCTCCCAAATACACTTCACCAACATTACCTATTGAAACCGGTTTTTGACGTTCGTCTAATACTGCTAAACGTGTGTTTTTGAGCGGTCTGCCCGCAGCAGGAGGGTTGGTTTCATCTTCACGAATTCTATCCCAAGTTGAATAAACCGTAGTTTCAGTAGGACCGTAAAAGTTATAGACATCCGTAACAAATGTTTTTTCATAAATGGTATTCACCAATTCGCGGCTGGATGCTTCACCACCTAAACCAATGTGTCGAACATTTTCAGGGATTGCATCCAATTCAATAAGTTCTCTCATGGCAGATGGAACTGTATTGATCATGTCAATTTCATCACGATGGGTGATCGTTTGAATTTCCAGAACATTATTCACCAAAATGACCTGCCCTCCGCTGGATAATGGAGTAAACAACTCAAAAACAGAAAGATCAAAACAGATGGAAGTGGAAAACAACATTCCGTTTAAATTCCGTTCTAAAAACCAGTCTCGACTCCATTGAATGAAATTCACTACATTTCTGTGGTTGAGTTTTACACCTTTCGGCCTTCCGGTTGATCCTGAAGTGTATATAATGTAGGCCAGTGCTTCAGGATCTGAATGACTTAAGACAGATGCTGTATCTAAAGAACGTATCGAATTCCACTTTTCAGTCACGATACAAATAGGACATGAACGCGGAAAAGACGGCTGATGATCAGTCATTAAAACGTTGATTCCGGAGTCTTCTATAATCAACTGTTGCCGAACTTCCGGATATGCAGGATCAATAGGGATATACGTGCATCCCGCTTTGAGTACTCCCAATAGCGTGATGACCATTTCACTTGTTCTATCCATGCAAACACCAATTAAATCGAACGACTTAACATGCAAGTGTTCCAGAAGATATCTTGCCATTTGATTACTCAGATCATGAAGCTCTCCGTGTGTTATTTTTTGACCGTGAAAGACCAGAGCGGTCGCATCACGATGAAGCTCTAAATTCTTTTCAAGAAGTTCATGCAGTGTAGCCGTTTCTAGAGGCTCGGAAATATCAGAATTGAATTGATTAAACAGTGTATTAATCTCATTTGCATCCAGAAGTTCGATTTCTTGAATCTTCATGCATGAATCAGCTGCCACCTGATCAATGATAGAGGTGAAATGGTGTTTCAACTGATGAATTCGCCACGAATCAAAGAGATTTGTATTGTACTCAACAGATACGACCAGGGAATCTTTCGTTTGACGAATACCAAAGCTCAAGTCAAACTTGGTAGAAACCTCAGGTTCATGAGTGGTGTTTACAGTGCTTTCAGACGACTCAAATGGATTTGATATTGCATCCTGCATAGAGATCAGGATATCGAACAAGGGTGATCTGCTCGTATCCCGCTTAATCTGCAGTTCGTCAATTAGACTGTCTAAGGGAAACTCTTGGTATTCATGAATATGCATGATTTCCTCCGTTACCATCATTAGCAATTCGTTAAACGAACGTGAGGGCTCAGCTGCAATCCTTACGGGTAAGGTTTTGGTGAAACAACCGATCAGTGGCTCCAGCTCTGGTAATGTTCTGCCGGCAAACGTAGCTCCGAAGACCATGTCTTTCTGATGCGAGTACTTGCTAAATAAAATATGCAAAAGGCTTACTACACCTGCGAATAGCGTAGCTTTCCATTGATTGCAAATTTCCTGAAAAGCCTGAAATTGCTCCTTCTCAATAACAAATGTGACGCACTTTCCCTTATGGGTTTTGTGAGAAGGTCTTGGACGATCTGTTGGTAAATTAAGTACCGGAATTTCACCACTGAATTTATTCAGCCAAAACCTGCGGCTTTCTTGATAAGATTCGGTACTCAACTGGCTCGTTTCCCATTCTGCAAAATCTTGAAATTGAATTGGAAGAGCGGGTAGAGAATGATTCTTTTTTTGAAGAAACGACTGATACAAGTCAAACAATTCTCGATAAATGATCTTCATTGACCAACCATCGCACAGTATATGATGGAGATTTAGAATAAGAATACTTTGACCGGTTTGAGATGATAAGTAGTGAGCCCTGAATAACGATTCAGAAGTTAGATCGAAAGGTCTGGATGCTTCCTGCTTGATCTTTTGCTCAACAAGACGGTGAAATTCATACTGTGGAATGTGTTCTTTGCTTTCTAATTTGAATGGGTTTTTTTTACGCGATACAATTTGTTGTCTCGGCGCACCATTTGAAGCAACGCAACGCATGCGAAGAATATCGTGTCGTTTAATTAATGACGAAAAAGCCATTTTTAAAACCCTTACGTTAAGTGGAGTAGCCAATTCCACAATGTGCAAAATGTTGTAAGCGGCGGAGTCAGGATTCATTTCCTGTTCGATCCACAATCGTCTTTGAGAAGCTGATAATTCATAATCTGTCTGGTGTTCGACTAATCCAATTTGCTTACTCTGACCTGAACTTTGCGAGGAGGATTGATCCAAAAAGGATAAGATGTTCTTTTTGTTATCCGCCACATCATCAACAATGGCCTTGGTTAATTGCTTTTCGGGGCCAATCAATTTAATGGTGCCGTTATCTCTGAAGATACGGATACCTCGATCCTTTAACGATCTGATAATTTTCGAAGTGTGCATAGTGGGGTTAGGTTATGAGTGCCTTACTCAATGTAAATCAAATGCACTGAGGGCGGGAAATAAGCGATTTTATGTTTTATCGCTCCAAATGAATTCCCTTTGCCAGAGCATCTTGAGATACCGTAATCATGGATTGACATGCCATAATTACTGCAGTTGGATCGTTGGCTTCCACAGATTTCGATATAACATCCATCATTTCGGCATTGCACTCTCTGTACATCTTAACGTACTTGCTTAACAGTCCTTTGTAATTGGACTGATATTTAGCAGAAAAATCTTCATTGATTTTCGTGTGAGCATTTCTGAATTTTTCTTGAGCTTCATTTACGAACGTAAAAAAATCTTCATTCGCTTTGGATACCTTAGCGTTTGCCTCTTGCTGCACCTTCTCGGAATCTGTTCCGCTTTTTTGAATTTTCACCATAAAATCATTCAGTGATTTCTGTTCACTTTCATATGCTTTTCGATAAGCGTCGTTAGCGTCTTTAATTTTTTTATTCGACGATTGTTGTAAATCTGCGTGCATTTGGGATGCTTCCCTGTGAAGTTCCTCAAGATTTGTTAGAAAATCATTTTCAATGTCTTTGACATTTTTAGTCTTAGAAGAACTGTTCGATGAAGTCGACGTTTTTGTAGTGGCCATAATTGTTTGTTTTATTGGTTAAAAATTTGTTGCTATTCAGATGCTTTGGGGAGAATAACAAGTAGCATAACTACTAAGCCGGCCCAAATAACTTTGGCACGAACTTTTTCAGAATTATTTACATGCAAATGTGCTAGTGGTCAAGTGGTTACTAGTAGCTAAGCAATCAAAAGTAAAAAAAAATCGGGAAAGAACTATATTTTTTTTATTTTCTTTGAAGCACAATCATTTAAACCACTTTAACGGAGATGAATGTGAAAACCAAACCACAATTATTCCTATTACACTTTGCAGGTGGAAATTGCTACTCGTTTGCGTTCCTGAAAAAATACCTCGAAGAGCATGTGGAAATGATTACCATCGAATTGCCGGGCAGGGGCAAGCGCATGAACGAACCCCTGATCAGAAACAAATCGCAGGCAATAGAAGATGTGTTTCATCAAGTAAAAAAAGAAAGAAACCCAAATGTGCCGTACGTTTTGTACGGACACAGCATGGGTGTATCACTTGGATTGCACATTGCTGCATTGATGGAGTCGAATGCAGATCCGGCACGTTCATTTATTGCTTCGGGTAATGCTGGTCCGGGAGTACACAAAGAGAAAATACGTTATTCACTCTCAGAATTGGAATTCAAGGCTGAACTGAAAAAGTTGGGAGGTGTTCCCGATGAACTTTTCGAAAACGATGAACTGTATCGCTTTTTTGAACCGATTCTCCGCGCAGATTTCGAAGTCGTCGAAAAAGAAAATACCCTGGAAGCTCCGATCTTGAATGCCACACCGGTTTGTGCGTTAATGGGGATTAAAGAAGAAAACGCCGATCGCATCGACAACTGGAAGCAATTTACACACGCTTCCTTTTCAGGTCATCTATTCGACGGAGATCATTTTTTTATCCATCAGCATGCTCAGGAATTGTCGAACTTCATCCTAAAAGCGTATGATCGAAGTTTGGTATTGTGATATTACCGAATTTACAGAGGCAGATGTGCACTTTCTGTCAGATTCCTTTCCACCTGCCGAGAAGGAGGCAATGCTGCGGTTTCATTTTTTAAATGATCGTTTATTTCGTCTGATCGGAAGAATAATGGTGAGTTTCAATCTGAAATGCAAGCCCGACGCGATAGAATTAACTTCCTCTGGAAAACCTTTTGTGAAAGGGAGTTCAAATTTCAATATTTCCCATGCGGGAACAATCGTGGCAGTTACTTTTTCTGATCATGAAATAGGTTTAGACATTGAAACCGAACTGGATACTGACAGCAGCAATGGAATTGTATCTTATTTTCATTCTGATGAACAGACAGCTTTTAATGGGTTGGACGAGGGTTCCAGACATGCTCTTTTTTATCACATTTGGACGCGTAAAGAAGCGTTTCTAAAAGCTGTTGGTGTTGGAATTGTAGAAGGGATGAGCACGCACAATTGTCTTCCGGATCGCATTGAACGATCAGGCGATGACTGGTTCATTCGGTCAATCGACGAATTGAAGGGTTACGCTTGCGCAATTTGTCAGAAAAATAGTCCGATAACGACGATTCAATTCAAAAAACTGAACAAGACCACGATTATTCAACAACATGAAGCACTTCTCCGTTAAATTTCTGCTTCCATTGGTCACCGTAAATTTGTTGCAACATGGAAATTTTCCGGAGTGTACTTTTTGAGTGTCTTTTTGCCTTTGTGTGTTCAGATGCGTAGTTTTTTGCAAAATCCAACGTCCTGAAAACCAAAAAACGCATAACCCGAACTTCGTCCGTTCGTACCGATATCTGCCGGGGCCGATCCCCGCTGTATGGAGCAAGGCGAAGAAGGTTTTCGCAAAACGGTCAATCTCTCTCTATTCCGGGTGCCAAAGCCTGAGGTGAATCCCTGTTGGACTTCCGAAAACGTTTTTTATTCCTCAATGGCTGGAAGCTCTTCCGTCGGCTGATTCAACTCACCGTGATATGCATCACAATCAGGGTGGGACCCACAGCCTGAAAAAGTTGCCGTCAGAATAAGTAACGAAGATGCAAAGGCAAGTACTTTTTTCATAATTTCGGTTGTATGATTTGTGTGTACGAGGCGATAAGGTACAAAAAAACACCTTAACTCCGGCCTGTAATGCTCTTGTTATCAAGTTAAAAGTTCCACAAGGGCATCGAAACCATTCCGGAACTGCAATTCAGCCGAAAATTACGGGAAAAGCCTTCTTGAAAACGTGATCCGAAGCATGGATGGAGCCAATCTCTACTGTGCGATGGATAATCCATCAAACCGAAGCTGATTTTCACGAAAGGCAGCATCCGGAACGGATTCTCATCAGACATTCAATCGGCTGGAAACGAATTCCGGGGAATCTAAAAAAAGGAATTGTTCAGGCGAACAACTCTTTGACGACCTCTGCCATCTTAGCACACGGGACAAGTTCAATCGAAAAATCCTTCTGAGAAAGTCCTTTGTTGTACCGGGAAACAATCATTTTTTCAAAACCGAGCTTCTCTGCTTCACGAATGCGCTGATCGATTCGGTTCACCGGTCGTATTTCTCCCGAAAGTCCTACTTCGGCAGCCAATGCAATGTTTCGACCAATGGGAAGGTCTGCATTTGATGAGAGTACGGCGGCGGCAACAGCCAGATCTATCGCGGGATCATCCACTTTTAATCCTCCGGCAATGTTCAAAAAGACGTCTTTGGCCCCCAGTTTGAACCCACATCGTTTTTCCATTACGGCCAGTAGCATATTTAATCGTTTGGCATCAAAACCCGTAGACGTTCTCTGCGGAGTTCCGTATGCTGCCGTGCTTACCAGCGCCTGAACTTCGATCATCATAGGACGCATCCCTTCTAATGTGGCTGCAATGGAAATCCCACTCAGGGAATTGTCGGTATTCGTGATTAGGATTTCCGATGGATTTTCCACCTGGCGCAAACCGGATGAGTTCATTTCGTAAATCCCCAACTCATTGGTACTTCCAAAGCGATTTTTTACCGAGCGAAGCAAACGATAGACATGATTTCGATCCCCTTCAAATTGCAATACCGTATCGACCATGTGTTCCAGCACTTTCGGCCCGGCCAATGAGCCATCCTTTGTAATGTGACCGATCAGGAATACGGGAACATTGCTTTGCTTCGCATATCGAAGTAACTGTGCTGTACACTCGCGGATTTGTGAAATGCTTCCCGGTGAGCTTTCAATCTGAGAAGAATACAGGGTTTGAATCGAGTCAATGACCAGGAGTTCCGGCTGTGTTTTTTCCGCTTGCTGAAAGATGTTTTGAATGTTTGTCTCCGTGAGAATAAAACAAGATTCATTGCGAACACCAATTCGTTCCGAGCGCATCTTGATCTGTTGATCACTTTCCTCTCCGGACACATACAAAACCTTTGTCGAAAGACTCTGCACGGCTACCTGTAGCATCAGTGTCGATTTTCCAATTCCCGGTTCACCTCCGAACAATACCAAAGAACCGGGAACAAGACCTCCGCCCAACACCCGACCCAATTCAGCATCACCGAGAGAAATGCGCTGATGTTCTCTGGAAGCAATCGACTCAATAGCCTGTGGTTCAGCTGATTGCTGAGACGTTGAAAATGCCACGACCTGCGGCACCTGCTTTTGGATCAATTCTTCAACAAATGTGTTCCACTCGTTGCACGACGGACACTTTCCGAGCCATTTGGGAGTTTCATAACCACAGTGCTGACAGAAAAAAGCTGATTTTACCTTCGCCATGCGATAAAGATAGAATCATTGAGCGTAATCTTTTTACGATGTGCAATTATCAGCGCAGGAATTTCTCGATGGAGGTGTGATACAACTCGTAGTTGCTCAGGTCGCTATGACGGCCGCCATCCATCAAAACGTATTGGGAATCTTCATGATTCAGGCATTCTTTGAGGACCTGGTTCGAGGATACAGGCGTTATTCGGTCACAGATCCCCTGAAGAATTAATACCGGCGACTCCAATTCTCGCAGTTGATCGTCGTTTTGAAATTGATATTTGAACGAAAACAACCGAGAGGGTAAGAATGGATAGTACGATTGAAACAGCTGTCGCATGGAAGCAAACGGTGTTTCCAGAATGAGCACCTTGTGCTTGTTGTTAACCGCCACCGGACACACCAATCCGGAGCCTAAGGAGCGTCCATAGAGCACCATGTTTTCGCTGCTGTATCGTTCGAGTGTCCAATCGTAAACCAGTTGAGCATCCGAATGAAACAAATGCTCGTTTCGTTTTCCCTCGCTCTTACCAAACCCCCGGTAATCATAGCTGATAAAATCATATCCAAGCGAATCAAAGTATTCCGAAATTGCCCCCCAGCGGATGAGATTACCCGCATTGCCGTGGTAGTACAAAATGACGCGTTGTCTGATTTGATTTTCGGGATGGAAATGAAGCAGGTTGATGTGCCCCCCTTGTTTCGTGTCGAGAAAGGTCTCGTCGAAATGAACAGGGAAAGAGAATTGAAACCCGGACTTCAGCTTTACCGGACGAAAAATGAATTTTTCCTGGATCACCGAGGTAAAGAAGTTTCCAATCAGAAACAACGCTACAACAGCCAATAAAATCCAAAGAAATAGCGTCATTCCGGTGATTGTGTGTCGCTGCAGGATAAAATTTCCTCCAGCTCTCTATGATAAGACGCAAAATTCGGCAGATTGTTGTGGCCTGCACCTTTAATCGTATGGAGCGTCACTATGTCAGGGTGGTTCAGTTCCAGTTCGCGACTAAATCGATGGGGGATTATCCAGTCTTTGCTCCCGTGAAGAATATGTACCTGACATGTGCATGCATTCAGAAATTGATCCAACGGCAGCTTGTAGTTGAGCAACCACGAAACGGGTATCACGCGCGTGTAGTAGTGAGCGAGACGGGGTAAACTAACGTACGGACAATCGAGAATCAGCAGAGAAGGAGTGTTCTCCGCGGCTAACTGTGCGGCGATGCCCGCTCCGAATGATCTGCCGTAAAGCATGATGTCTTTCTCATGGTATCGTTCTTTTAGCCAATCATACGCAAGTTGACATGCTTCATAAATGGTATCTTCTGAACGGCGACCGGTACTTTTTCCGAAACCCGGGTAGTCAATGATGAAGAAATTGCAGCACTTGGACGTGAAGTCCTTCGAGAACTTGGACCACCCTTTTATAATACTTCGCGTATTTCCCTTGAGGTAGAAAACCACTTTTTTAGCGTTCTCAACCGGGAAATGCAAACCATTGATTACGTCTCCGTTGGATTTTTGAATTACAACTTCCTCAAAAGGGACAGGGTATATGAATTTGAACTTGCGACTCAGTTTCTCCGGATGAAACAGGAAAAGCTCCTGAAGAAGATACGCCAAAAGCACAATCAGGATGTACGCACCCACGATAATCAGGGAGTATGTAATAAAATGCGACACAGTGCAAGATAGGGTCAATTATGGTGGTAGAATATGACGTACGACAGGTTTCTACGTCAGATGTGTGGTTTTTTGGGCAGAATCATACGGCAAAAGCCATCCGGAATTACGGGAGGCTTAGCTGTTCGTTGACATCCGGCGAACCGGACAAAGGAAGATACAAAAATTTTCGCTGTATCAGCCAGCGTAGACTCTTCGAGCATGCGCAGAACACGCGCGCTTACGCCGTCGGTTAACGCGTTTGTTCCGTTTGGCTTTTTTTCCCTTGCGTTTTACAGAGTACATTACAACCTCTTGTTGAGTGTTCCGGAATGCAACTCCTGATTCTGCCGCGATCGTCATCGGAGCCAGTGAAAGCATAAAAAACACAACGAAAATTTTCATATCTATTCTGGTTTATGACTTATAACGACCCGTTTTGCGAAATGTTACGTTATAATCAATAAAAAGTGAAAAATTATCAATAAAACCACACAAATGTTCAATCAACTGTCTAAAATCATTGAGAGAAATCGCCCCGAAACACCGTGTTCTATTCCCGAACCTGACGTTTTTTATGCATTTTTTCTCCCTCTTAAGCGTCGAATGGGAGTGTTTTGGACATAAAATCGAATTTATTGAGATAAAAATTTGCAAAAATGATAGTAATACTATTATATTAGCCGGAACAAATTCTAGAGGTGAAAGAACTTCTTCCAAAAATATCACTGAAAGTAAACGAGCATGTTTACCTCAAGGACCCACAGTCCAGTGAACTGGGACGCCGGATTCTGCAGGGGAGCATCGATTTACTTGAGGAAGTTGGGCTGGAAGCATTTACTTTTAGAAAGTTGGCCCACGAAATTAGTTCGACGGAAGCTTCTGTGTACCGTTACTTCGAAAGCAAGCACAAACTACTCTTGTACTTAACGTCTTGGTACTGGGCGTGGCTGGAATATCGACTGATATTTTCCCTCATCAATGTTGAATCTCCTGAAGACAGGCTCGGCCGAGCTTTGAAAGTATTGACAGAGGTGGTCGAAGAGGACAGCGACTTTTTGTTCATCAATGAAATCAAACTACAGCACATTATTGTTGCCGAATCATCCAAGGCGTATCTGACGCGTGACGTAGATGAAGAAAACAAGTTTGGAATTTTTGCCGGATACAAAAAGATTGTGCAGCGAGTGAGTGATGTTATTCTGGAAATCAATCCGAAGTACAAATACCCGCACATGCTCATTTCAACAGCGATTGAAGGAGCACATCAACAGCGCTATTTTGCTGAACACCTCCCTCGGTTAACGGATCACATCAAAGGAGAGGATTCTGTAGTTGAATTTTACAGAGGGCTCGTATTCAGAGCGATTGAATGTTTTCCAAAAAGAGATAAATAACGAATTATGAAAGAGAAAAAAGGACTTTTTGCCCATATTGGGAGTGACTTACCTGCTGGTATTATTGTATTCCTGGTTGCACTACCACTTTGCCTGGGGATCGCATCTGCATCCGACGCTTCTCCACTTTCCGGACTGATTGCCGGTATTGTTGGGGGTATTGTTGTTGCAATCATCAGTGGATCACCACTCGGAGTAAGTGGACCTGCCGCAGGATTGGCCGTAATTGTTGCGGCTTCAATCAATGATTTTGGAGAAAATGGTTTCCAGATCTTCCTGATGGCAGGCATTGTGGCCGGAATTATTCAGTTGGGCTTCGGATTGCTGAAGCTGGGAGTGATCGGATATTATTTCCCGTCGGGTGTAATTAAAGGAATGCTCGCAGGGATTGGTTTAACGATCATCCTAAAGCAAATTCCTCATGCACTGGGTTCAGACAAAGATCCGGAAGGAGATTTTAAGTTCATGCAGGTGGACGGAAAGAACACCTTTGAGGAATTGTACGATGTATTTGCCAACGAGGCATATCACAACGGAGCGATTATCATCGGAGTGGTCTCACTGCTTATTCTGGTCCTCTGGGAACAGAAATTCATGAAGAAAATTTCGATTTTCCGCTTCATCCAAGGTCCTCTTGTCGTTGTGGTCACCGCCATTGGTCTGAATGCATGGTTCAAAGGCTCCGCAGGAATGTATGTGGGTGGAGAGCATCTCGTCAGCATTCCGAAAGCCATTGGTAGCGAGGAAGGCATCCGTTCGCTGCTCGTATGGCCCGATTGGTCAGCATGGTCGAATCCACACATATACACAACCGGATTTGTGATCGCTCTGGTGGCAAGTTTGGAAACTCTCTTGTGCGTTGAGGCAACCGACAAGTTGGATCCGCAGAAGCGAATTACTCCGACAAACCGTGAACTGATCGCCCAGGGTACGGGTAATATTGTCTCCAGCGCGATTGGTGGACTTCCCATTACACAGGTAATTGTACGAAGTTCGGCGAATATTCAATCGGGAGGTAAAACCAAATTCTCCGCGATCTTCCACGGTATATTGCTCGTGGTTGCGGTATTGGCGATTCCGGGACTGCTAAACCTTATTCCGATGTCAGCTCTGGCGGCCATTTTGTTTGTGGTAGGATACAAATTGGCGAAACCGGTAGTATTCAAAGAAATGTATGCGAAAGGACTGGGGCAATTCATCCCGTTTGTTGTAACAATCGTTGGAATTATTTTTACGGACCTTCTCGTCGGTATTGGACTCGGTCTGGTGGTTGCGATCGTTCAAATTCTCTACATCAATTATAAGATTCCGTATCACATTGATCCTGAGAAAATCAAACCGGGAAAACCTGTCAAAGTTGAACTTTCAGAAGACGTAAGCTTCCTGAACAAGGCGAGTATCCTGCGCACGTTGAATGCACTGCCCGATGGAACACACATCGTCCTCGATGGTCACAAAGCACGTCACATTCATTCGGATATAATAGAAATCATCGAAGACTTCAAAGTTCAGGCAAAAATGCGAAATATCCTGGTGGAAACAGAAGGAATGCATGCTATCGGAACGATAAGATCTCCGGAACAGATCGGATCAGAAAGCGATTACAAGAAAATTACCGAAACACAACAATAAAACCATGAGCGAAATCAACAACTCACAAACGATGAATGCGGAAACGCAGGCGAAGGTCACCCCAGATATAGCGATCGAATTATTAAAGAAAGGAAACGAGCGATTCGTTCAAAGCAAACCGCTGAATCGGGACCTTCCTCAGCAGATCAAAAATACTGCGAATGGACAATGGCCGTTCGCTGCAGTACTCGGATGCGTCGATTCACGTGTGCCGAATGAAATGGTTTTTGATCAGGGAATCGGAGATATTTTTAGTGTACGGATTGCCGGAAACTTCGTAAACACAGATATTTTAGGAAGCCTTGAGTACGCATGTGCAGTTGCGAATTCAAAGGCAATCGTGGTATTGGGACATGAAGGTTGTGGAGCCGTTAAATCCGCATGCGATTACGTAGAAGCAGGAAATATCACTTCGATGCTAGCCAATATTACACCTTCTGTTGAAGCAACTCCTGAAGAGGGTGACCGATCATCCAAAAATGCCGGGTTCGTGAAGAAAGTCATTCAAAAGAATGTCGAATTGACCATTGCGAACATGAGAGAACGCAGTAGCATTCTGCTTGATCTGGAAAGAGAAGGAAAAATTACCATTGCCGGTGCGCTATACGACCTTGCCACCGGGCAGGTCCGCTGGCTGTAGATGGATTCAACAATTGAATTGTTAACCCTGACATTCGAGAGAGTTGTCAGGGTTTTTTGTGCGCAAAACGGTCCTTTCCTGCCGTTCACTGATGTTTCCTTCATCAAGGAGCCGAGTTTGTTTTCAAAATGGCTGGAAAACCGTATATTTACCTTGGTAAATACATGGAATTATGAGCAACGATCGACGTAAATTTTTAGGAAGGCTTGCCCTGGGTATGGGCTCATTGGCAGCGTTGCCATTGGTTGGATCGGCCAGCTCTAACGAAAAACAAGAGGAGGAAATGGACAAGCATCCGGTACAAAGAATCAAGCCACTTGGATTTCAGTGGGAAACTGCTGATCCGTTTTTGTTTTGTGTGCATCACGAGGACAAATACCCACAGGGAAATGCGGAAATGGGACCTGACCCCAGTTTGCTGAAAGGTCGTCAAATTGGCCAGGATTTTCTATTGAAAGACGGTTGGCGGATGTATCATGGAAACCGTGTTCCGGGATTTCCGGGTCACCCGCATCGGGGTTTTGAGACAATAACAGTAGTACGCGAAGGTTGGGTAGATCACGCTGATTCTCAGGGTGCCGCAGGTCGATATGGAAATGGCGATGTACAGTGGATGACGGCCGGAAAGGGCATTCAGCATTCGGAAATGTTTCCCCTACTCAGACAAGAAGAAGATAATCCGTTAGAACTGTTTCAAATCTGGCTGAATTTACCCGCGAAAAGCAAAATGGTCGAGCCTCATTTCAAAATGCTGTGGAGTGATACCGTTCCCGTTATCGAAGATGACGACAAAACCTACCACCTCGAAGTGCTAGCCGGATCACTGGGTGAAACATCTGCATTGGACGCTCCACCGGATTCATGGGCGGCAGCCAAGGAACACTGCGTTGCGATTTACAACATCAAACTCGGGCCGGGAGCCAGCTACGAACTCCCTGCAACGGAAGAAGGAGTAAACCGAACGGTCTATTATTATGAGGGTAACGGACTTAAAATAACCGAACAGGAAATTCCGAATTATCATGCGGCTGAGGTGGATCCGACGCAGGCATTGTTGTTTGAAAACGCGGATGAAGTATCCAAGGTGCTGGTTCTTCAGGGAAAACCCATCGGAGAGCCCGTAGTGCAGCACGGTCCGTTTGTGATGAACAGCCGAGAAGAAATCCGCCAGGCATTTGTCGATTATCAAAATACCCAATTCGGAGGTTGGCCCTGGGAACGCTACGATCAGGTGCACGATCGTGAGAAAATCCGCTTTGCACTCCACGCGGATGGCACCGAAGAGGTAAAGGAGGGATAATCATACCAAAAATTCAATTTCTTCTTTTCGAATTCAGCGTGAATGACTAGTTTAGATTGAGAAACCTGTCATGCTGCAGAAAATAATATCAGCCGAACAAACGCGCAGAGCTGATCGATATACGATCGAAAACGAGCCCGTTGCATCCATCGATTTAATGGAGCGCGCATCGGTGGCGTTTGTGCAGGCGGTGGAAGATACGTTGCGAACGACGGATCGGATTCTGGTTGTTTGCGGTACGGGAAATAACGGAGGAGATGGTCTGGCAGTTACGAGAATTCTTCGTCAAAAAGGATATTCTGTGAACGCCGCAATTGTCTATTTCTCCGAAACCCTTTCACACGACTGTGCAGCAAATGCCATTCGGTTGAACGATGTGGTGGAAGTGTGTGATGTCAGCGAACTTCCGGATGCGTCTGCGTATTCGGTAATCGTTGATGCATTGTTCGGTTCCGGCCTTTCCCGTCCGGCAGATGGATTGGCCCGGGCAGCAATTGAGTGGATGAACGACGCCGCAGCACAGCGAATTTCCATTGACGTGCCGTCAGGAATGTTCTGCGACGCACTCAACGTGAAAGATGCCATTGTTTATGCAGACCTGGTTGTGAGTTTCCAGCGGCCGAAGCGCGTGTTTTTCTTCCCGGAATCCGGACCGTTTGTTAAATGCTGGAAATGTGCAGATATCGGGCTGAATGAGGAGTTCATCCAAAGTCTGAAATCAAATGAATTCGTTCTGGATAAGCGGATTCAACAGCAACTGAAGGAACGAAAGCGCTTTTCTCACAAAGGAACATACGGTCACGCTTTGATCGTAGCGGGTTCCTATGGAAAAATCGGAGCAGCGGTGCTCGCAGCCCGTGCGTGCATGCGTTCGGGGGCAGGACTCACAACCGGACACATTCCCAAATGCGGATACTCCACGTTGCAATCTTCGGTACCGGAAGCCATGTGCATCACGGACCCCGAAATGGATTTCGTATCACAGCTTCCGGATTGTTCAATGTTCAACGCAATGGGAATCGGCCCGGGATTGGGTACGCATGCCAAAACAGTTGAATTTTTAAGGCAATTGCTGAACGCAA